>VGTX01000020.1 GCA_016874315.1 Gammaproteobacteria bacterium
TTTTACCGCCCTTTACGAGTGGTGCAATAAGGTCGATAACTTTAATGCCTGTTTCAAGAATATGAGCAGAAGCTTCAAGCTCACTATAAGCAGGAGGCGCACGATGAATCGATTTTCTTGGCCCCAAGACTTCTCCCTGATTATCGATCGAATCCCCTACCACATTCAAAATGCGGCCAAGAGTGCCCTCACCCACAGGAACTTCAATTGTGGTCCCACGAGAAACTGCAACCATTCCGCGTTGCAATCCATCAGTCACACCCAATGCAATCGCTCTAACCATACGATCGCCAATAGACTGCTGAACCTCTAATACAATTGGTACAGGACCATCAACCACATCAAGGGCATGATAGAGTAGTGGTAATTCACCATAATCAAATTCGACGTCTACAACAGCGCCAATAATCTGCCTGATAATTCCTCGGCTTGACATTTCTCTAACCTCTTTTTCTATAAAAACCTTACATTATCGCCGAGGCGCCGCTAACAATCTCAATAATTTCTTGAGTAATAGCGGCTTGGCGAGTTTTATTAAAAATTAATTTTAAATCATTAATCATAGATTTAGCATTATCGGTGGCCGCTTTCATCGCCATCATGCGTGAAGCCTGCTCACTCGTGAAATTCTCTAAAACAGCTTGATATAATCTTGCTTCAATATATCGCGTAAAAACCATATCAAGCACTTTTGATGCAGATGTATCATGCAAATATTCCCACGATTTTTGTTGATTTTTTTTAATCACAGTAAAATCAGAATTATTGCGAACCAATGGTAAAATTGGCTCAATAGCAGGTACTTGCGTCATTGAATTTTTAAAATCATTGTAAACTAAATAAACAGCATCGATATCACCACTCTCAAAAGCTGTGAGAACCAATCCCATTAGACTCACAAGCTCTTGTAAGCTTGGTGTATCTCCATTAGGGTCTAATGCTGCTAAAATTTCTAACTCTGTGTTTTTGAAAAAATGCATGGCCTTTTGACCAATCAGAACTGCGCTTACAGCCACACCCCTTTTTTCTTGATCAACAAATTCGCCAAGCACCTTCTTAAACAGATTCAAATTCAAAGATCCGCATAATCCACGCTTAGAAGATAGTACGATATAGCATACTTTTTTAATCGGGCGATGCTGAAATAAAACATGATCTGCAGCAATATCAGATAACATTAATCGATCTACGATCGATTTTAAATCAAGAGCATACGGGCGAGCCTGCATCATCAATTCTTGCGCTTTTTTCATCTTTGATGCTGCAACTAGCTGCATTGCAGATGTAATTTTTTTTGTGCTTTCGATTGACTTTATTTTCGTCCGAATTTCTTGATTAGCACTCATGCAAATACCCCTTGATCTGCTGCATCAACGAGTAACTTTTTCAACCCCTGCTCATGATCTGTTGTTAAGGTTGGATTATTATGAATGGAATGCATCAATTCCTTATAATTCAATATGGCAAATTCATACAATCTTATTTCTACATGTTGCAATTTGTCTATGTTTACAGTATCAAAAGCATTTTGATCAATCGCATACAATGTGAGCGCAATTTGTTCAACAGATTGAGGGTGGTATTGTTTCTGTTTTAATAGCTCAACAACACGCTGTCCTCGATCTAATTGCTTTTTGGTTGCATCATCTAAATCAGACGCAAACTGCATAAAAGCAGCTAATTCACGATACTGTGCAAGTGCTAAACGTATCTTGGCTCCTAATTTTTTTATAATAGGTGTTTGAGCTGCACCACCAACACGAGACACTGAAAGGCCCGCATTAATTGCAGGACGAATACCCGAATAAAACAAATCTGTTTCCAAGAAGATCTGTCCATCTGTGATAGAAATAACGTTTGTTGGCACAAATGCCGAAACATCACCGGCTTGTGTTTCAATAATTGGCAACGCAGTGAGCGAGCCTCCACGACCTACAACCGCCCCTTTTGAAACTCGCTCCACATATTCTGGAGTAACACGTGACGCGCGCTCTAGTAAACGCGAATGTAAATAGAAAATATCGCCAGGATAGGCTTCACGACCTGGAGGGCGGCGAAGTAACAATGATATTTGTCGATACGCCCATGCATGCTTAGTAAGATCGTCATAAATGACCAGAGCATCACAACCTTTATCGCGAAAATATTCTCCGATTGTACAGCCTGCATACGGTGCAAGATACTGCATTGCAGCAGAATCTGCAGCAGGAGCATTTACAATGATAGTATATTCTAATGCACCATGATCTTTAAGTTTTTGATGAATTGCAGCAATCGTTGAATTTTTTTGACCAATTCCAACATAAATACAGAAAACACCCGTATTTTTTTGATTCAAAATAGTATCAATAGCAATTGCTGTTTTTCCAACTTGTCTATCACCAATAATAAGCTCACGTTGGCCGCGACCAATCGGAACCATGGTATCAATAGCCTTAATGCCAGTTGCAAGAGATTCAGCTACAGAAACTCGATCAATAACGCCCGGCGCAGGGCGCTCAAGAGGCAACATATGCTCTACAGAAATTTCACCTAGATTATCTAACGGGACTCCCAGCGGGGATACCACCCTTCCCAGAAGATCATCGCTAACAGGTATGCTCAATAATTCCGCTGTGCGATATACTAAATCACCCTCTTTTAACGAAGAGCAGTCTCCAAAAACAATCGCACGGATACAGTCATATTCAAGGTTCATAACGATTCCAGGAATACGCATTGGTCCAATTAAAATCCTTTCACCTAACAAGGCATGATCTAATCCATAAATAGAACAAACAGCATCTGCAGCTTTTATAACCGTACCAACCTGCTCTAAGTCTACTGGGATATTTAAATTTTGGATTTCATTTTCTAATAATTCAGATATTTCTGTTGCTTGCGAGTTCATTCGAATTAATGCCCTTTCTTTAAAGTCAATATTAAGTGCTCAATCATTACAGATGGGTTCATTTCTAAAACAGCATCTCGAAATTGTGCAATAAATCCTGGAAAAATGTCCTGTTCAAATTTTATAGTAAAATTTCTATCCGGATACATTTTTTTATAATATTTCAATATATTCTCTTCCGTTTCTGCTTGTAGTGGATGCATCGATCGTACCGTCACTAGGCCAACTTTGTAATAGTCTTCCACCAAGCGCTGCCATGCTTTTTGAAATGCGTCAAAATCGATCCAAACCAATCGATCAACAAGCAAATCAATAAACTGAATTTGTAAAGGCAATAGCTCTGTATTCTGAAAAGATACTATGAATAAATTCTTTTTCTGCTGACGCGAAGCAAGCGGATATCGTAAAACGCGCTCAACATCGCGAACAGATAAGATTCGTGCAATTTGGGTAAAAAATTTATCCCAATGAGCTAACGATTCTTCCGTTTTTTCCACTTTTCGAAAAAATCCACGCACATGATGATAATACATTGACATACACCTTCGCCTCAGTCTACTGCATAACAGACGATTGCTTGTTTAACATAGACTCCAGCGTATTCAAATATTGTGTAGGGTTTGTATCAAAAACTTTTGCACATACAGCAGAGGCCACCTTCAAGTAATGATCGCGAGCCTCAGCCAAAAATACTCTTTGCATGTTTTCATGCGCAGCAATTGTTTCTTTTTGAGCGGCGATTTTTAATCTCTCAATTTCCTCTTTTGCTTGCTCTTGCATAAACCGGATTTCTTGAGTCGCCATTTGGATCATATTTTCAACTTTTAGCTGGGCCTGTTTCACAATATGTTCTGCATCTTTTTCGGCATCTTGGAGAAGTAGCTGGCCATCTTTCGCTGCTTTTAACCCATTTTCGATAAAAGCGCGGCGCTCTTCAAGCACTCCAGCAAAGCGAGGCCATATTTTGGCTTTTACAAACATGTAAAAGCAGGTGAATATTATCAACTCACCCCAAAATGTTCCATTAATCTGCATAAACCTCTCCTGGCAATTAACCGAAAACTACGCTGTACCTAAACACGCTGTCTTTGCAAAAGCATTAAGCTGCTAGTGCAACGATTGCGCTCGCATACGGATTAACAAACATAGCCAAAATTCCCATCCCCATTGCAATAATTGCAGCAGCATCAATCATCCCGGCAACAATAAAAAAGCGGCCGGTCAATAAGCTAGACGCTTCTGGCTGACGTGAAATGCACTCCAAAAACTTTGAGCCTAAGAATGCAAGACTAAATGCGGCACACATAGCTGGCAATGCTATCATTAATGCAGCAGCATACGCTACCTGGCTATTTAAACTTGCAAGAATAGGCGCTAATGCCTGAATTGTTGAAAGATCGCTCATATTTGAATTCCCTCTTTTTAAACAGAAATAAATCAGTGCTCAAGCGCTAACCCAAACCCGATCACAGCTAACATCATAAAAATAAACGCCTGTAAATATATAATTAATATATGAAAGACGCACCACGAAAAAACACCCACCGCTTTAAGCCATAACGGACTTACTGCAAGAAGTGCAAATATAATCTCGCCCGCAAACATGTTGCCGTATAGACGAAATGAAAGAGAGAATATTCTAGAAAACTCCTCAATGCAACGCAACATAAAATTCATAGGAGAAAGGACCAATCCAAATGGATGACTTAGTAGGCCTTTTATGTAAGAGCCTGGTCCAAGATATGATATCGCATTGATTTGTATAACAAAAAAAGTTAAAACAGCTAAAGCCAGTGTCGTATTAAGATCTGCCGTTGGTACTAGTTTAAAGTTTGAGCTAAAACCCACAAGACCCATTACAGTGGCCCCTAAACTTGTTGGTGCTAGATCCATTAAATTCATAACAAATATTGATATAAAAAGCGCAAAACCCAATGGCCCAACCATGTGAATGTAGTGGGGCGAGGCCGATACAACCTCATTGTAAACACATTCTATTGCCATCTCGTGCAGGCCTTGACGAAATGATGGTAAAAGCGACAGCGACTGGGCTGCGGTATAAAAACTCCACGCAACTAAAAACAATAAGGCGCTAGAGACTAGTAAAGTATCTATATGCAATACAATGTCCATTCCAAAGACATTTATATTCATGGCACAAAATGATAAATGATGTTGTATCAATTCATTTAAAGATGTATGTCCAGCCTGTCCCATAATTCTTTAACGCCTATGTGTTAGATTGATGAATAAAAAAGCGAAGTTTATCGTAACCAACCCTGCGATAAAAATCAATAACTCTCGCGCCCCATTATGCAATGCATAGTAAAATATTGATAGACTGAAAAGTGTTAATTTTAATACAAATCGTATCAATAACGTTACAATAACTTTTAAAGGCTGATTCGTAAGCACTATATAGCGCTCAATCAGCCATAATGTAAAAATATTCAAAAAAATAAGAACAAAAAACATAGCTCAAAAACTTAAACAGTATATTAAATACTAACAAGGATATCTTGTAGTCCCAATCGAGTTAATACATCAATTAAATGCTCATCACTATGAAACGCAAAAGATATCGTACCTTTTCCCTCGGATTTTTCATCAAAGCGCACCGATGTCAACACTCTATCTTCAATCACTCTTGCCATAGTATCATAGTATTGCTCTCTCTCAGATCTCTTTTTTTCAACATTTCTACGATCTTCTTTTCCTATCAGATCAATCGCTTCTTCCAGTTTTCGAACAGACCAAGCTTTTTTTACGACCAAATCCGCAAAGTTTCTTTGTTTGTCATGAGGTAGACTGACAAGTATTTTGGCATGTCCTTCAGAGATCAGCGCCGCTTCGACAAGCGCTTTTACTTCAACATCGAGCCTTAGTAAGCGCAATGTGTTTGTCAGTAATGATCTTGATATTCCAAGCTTTTTTGCAAGTTCGTTTTGTTTCCAGCCATGTTGATGTATAAGTGTTGCAAATGCTTCAGCTTTTTCAATAACACCCAAATCCTCACGCTGAATATTTTCAACGATTGCAGCCACCGCAACATGATCGTCCGACCAATCGCGCACAATGACAGGAATCTCAGTCAATTCTGCTAATAAAGCTGCCCGATATCGTCGCTCTCCCGCAATGATTTCATACAAATCATTGCCCATTGATCTAACAATTAGGGGTTGAATCAGTCCATTTTGAATAATTGAGTTGGCTAATTCAATTATTGCGTCATCATTAAAAGCTTTTCGTGGTTGATAAGGTCCCGCTCGTAATGAGCGCAGATCTACAAGACGAACCACTTCCGCTGGTGTTGTTTTTGACGTCCGAAATGGCCGATCTTCAACATCATACGATAAATTATCGAAATTACTACCTAGGCTTTTTTTCATATATAATTAACCATATTAGCCATATCTATTAATATTTTTCATGCTCTAGATTTGCTACTGCAACCTTCTTGACGATTTCCTGAGCTAATTGCTTAAAAGCAAGTGCAGCAACGCAGGAGGGTGAATATTGCGCGACAGGTAGTCCATGTGAAGGAGCCTCTGCTACCTTGATATTTCTTGGAATTACCGTCTTTGCAAGAGCACTGCGAAACTGTTTTTTCAAATAGGAGTAAATCTCTCCGGAAAGATTGTTGCGTCGATCGACCATATTAAACACAACAGCAAGTAATTCTATCGACACTAAATACTCAGCCTTTACATGATGAATGGTCTTTAATAAATCAGTCAAACCCTCTAAACCTAAAAAACCACACTCTATGGGTGTGATCAAATAATCAGCAAAACAAAAGACACCCATTGTAATTGATGACATTGATGGAGCACAATCCACAACAATAAAATCAAAATAGTCTCTATAAATTTCCAGCCTTTTTGCAAAACATGTTGGATCATTCACAGTGAGCTCATATAGTGCGGTATTTGCCGGTAAAATGTATAAATTATCACTCCACGCTTGTACAGCATCTAGGGGATTGACACACTCTCCAAGAATGACCGAGGCCACTGTTAATTGAGTATTTCTTTTCTGAACCCCCAAATGCGTTGTGGCGTTACCCTGAGGATCCGCATCAATTAACAATGTTTTATATTTTTTTGAAAACTCCCACCCAAGATTGACAACAACGGTCGTCTTACCAACGCCGCCCTTATGGTTTGCAACGCAAAGTACAACTCCCATCTGATCGCTCCCTGCGGTTATGGAAAATTTCTATCGCCCCTTTTTTGCACACACAAGATGCCTTGATACATCTTCATAGGGATGCTTTAACTCAACAACATCTATGCACCACACAGCACTATCTACTTCAATTAACTCATGGTCAATGGAGCTTTTTAATCCCTTTAAAAGCCACCATTCTGTTTTTGATTTCTGCATTTTTTCAGTCTGATTTAATAAATCTGAAACTGAGGTCATTGCACGAGATGCAATTAAATCCACTTGCTCTGTAACATCGGAGCATTTTGAATTGCAAACTCTTACATTTTTTAATTGTAATTCAGTTATCGTATGTGTCAAAAATTGACATTTTTTGGGACTTTTTTCTACTAAAAGAAACTTCTTTTCAGGCATCAAAATAGCCCAAAGCAACCCAGGAAACCCAGCGCCTGAACCAATATCAGCAATGCTTAGCGATCCTTTGGGCATGAGCTCTATCGGTAAAAGACAATCCACCACATGGTGGTGTGATATTCGCAAATCAGTTTCGTTACGCCCGATCAAATTGAGGTTTTGATTTTGACTTTTAAGTATTGAGAGATATTTCTCCACTGCCTCAACCTGTCCCTCACTCGCACCTATGCTTTTTAAATACGAACAAGCATTGCTATTTAATATCATTCCCATCCTCGTGCTTTTTCCATTTACGAACTACAACCGCAATTAAAGCCAAGGCCGCTGGAGTCATCCCCTGAATTTCACTCGCTTGATTAAGAGTTTGTGGCTGTATAGACTTTAATTTTTCGACCAACTCTCTTGAGAGACCGGGAATATCAGAATAATTAATATCTTTGGGTATCAAGGCTCCACCCAAACGAGCTAAAACACCGATTTCCTCTTCGGATTTCTGAATATATCCCCGATACATTGCTTCAGCAGCAATGCACTCCAAAATTTGCTTCTCATTTTCACTCGTTGTGCCAAAAAAATCCTTACAAATGCCCAGTAACTTGGGCAAGGGTAATTGTGATCGCGAAAATAAATCCAGCACTGATTTTATCTCTTGTGCAGAAATTCCATGATCTTTGCAGAAACTCATCCAAACAGGGTTGTGTCTGGGTACTTCGTTGCGCATTTTATCTCTTAGCATCTCAAGCTGCGTTGTTTTTTCAATATAGGCAGACCATCTTTGCTCAGAAATAAGGCCCAATTTTTTGCCCACAGGAGTTAGCCGTTGATCTGCATTATCCTCACGCAACGCAAGCCTATGCTCAGCACGGGACGTAAACATCCGATATGGCTCTTGTGTACCTTGAGAGGTTAAATCATCAAGCATTACACCGATATACGATTGATTCCGACTAAAATGGAAAAACTTTTTATCGCACGCCAAAACAGCATTTATCCCCGCAGCTAGCCCCTGCGCTGCAGCCTCTTCGTAACCAGTAGTACCATTAATTTGGCCCGCACAAAATAACCCCTTAATACGCTTTGTTTCAAGTGTCGGATATAGTTCGGTTGGATCAATGTAATCATATTCTACTGCATAAGCAAATCGGGAAATAATTGCATTCTCAAAGCCTCGAATCCATTTGGATAGATTTCAAAGGAGCGCAATCCTTCAGGCTCAATAAATACTTGATGTGTTTTTTTAGAAGCAAATTTGACTACTTTATCTTCGAATGACGGGCAGTACCGTGGACCTTTACCTTCTATGTGTCCACCATACATTGCGGTCTTTTTTAAATTTTCTAATACAAAATCAAAGGTTCTTTCTGTTGTATGCGTAATATAGCAATTTATCTGCTGAGGAAAGTCGGAAACAGATCCCATAAATGAGAAGGATTTTGGACATTCATCCCCGGCCTGAACTTCAAATACATCAAAATTTAAAGAGCGTCGATCGATTCTTGCTGGTGTTCCAGTTTTCATTCGCCCTACACGAAACCCCATTTCTCTCAGTCGCAAAGCCAGCGGTATTGAAGGCTTCTCTGCCGCACGCCCCCCCGACACAGCCTTATCCCCTGTCAGCAACCTGCCTCCAAGAAAAGTACCGGTGGTCAATATCACGGATGGCGCAAAAAAACTCAAACCAGCCTCAGTTATCACGCCCTGAACAATCCCAGCATCGAGAATAATATCCACAACCTCTTGCTGCATAATAAAGAGATTATCGGCAAGATCAAGAAACCCTCGCACCGCTTCGCGATATAACCATCGATCGCTTTGCATGCGAGTTGCATGTACGGCTGAGCCTTTACTGCTATTCAGAGTTTTCATATGTATGCATGCTCGGTCAGCAGCTTTAGCCATAACACCATCTAACGCATCAATTTCTCGGACAAGATGTCCTTTACCGATGCCGCCAATTGCTGGATTACATGACATCTGACCAATTGTTTCAATATTTTGGGTAAGAAGAAGCACGCGCGCACCCATTCGCGATGAGGCTAGACCCGCTTCAACGCCAGCGTGACCACCGCCAATAACAATAACATCAAAAGAAGTTGTATCTATAAACATGGACATGATAGGTTATTTTCCTATACAAAACTGAGAAAAAATTTGCTCTAGCACCATATCGGTTTTTTGATATTGCGAGCAATTGCCTATTATTTTTTGAAGTTGATTTTTCGCATAGCGCAATTCGGTAGCTGCAATTTCTGGGGACTTAATATGATTTATTGCGTTCAACACATGTTTACGTGCATCAATTAAAACAGTTTGTTGTCTCAGTGAGTTAAGTCCGCTAGTTTCCTCCAACGCCCCTGTAGATAGCAATTTGGAAAATAGATCTCGCCATTCAGTTAGGCCTCTAGATTCGATAGTACTCACACCACAAACAAAATCAAAATCATATTCTGTTGCACGAAGCCCTGCAGCACCACCTGATAAATCAATTTTATTGCGTACTAATATTTTATATGCAGGAATGGACTTCCAGTCTGGCAGCAAGGCAAAATCGACGGGCTCCAGATCTGGGATCATATATACAATTACTTGACTATTTTTTAGCTCATTTTTGGCCTTCTCAATCCCTTTAAGCTCCACAGACCCGGGTTGCAATCGAAGTCCTGCAGTGTCACAAATTCGAACAGGTATCTGATTAATTTCTAAATTTGTGCGCACAAGATCGCGAGTTGTGCCTGGTTGATCATCAATTAAAGAAATCTCTTCCCCCGCAAGCGCGTTTAAAAAAGAGGATTTTCCTGCATTTGGCGGTCCAATTAAGCACAAATTAACACCATCTATACGAATGCGTCGCATTGCAATAAGATCTATCTCTTTTGAAACACGATCAATCCAGGTCTTTAAAGTCAGCTCTGCTTGTTCCAAAAACAAATCTTCGGTAATAGCATCCTGATCTGAAAAATCAATTACACCCTCAA
>VGTX01000021.1 GCA_016874315.1 Gammaproteobacteria bacterium
GGTTTTAGAGTCTTCAAGTCAATTTGACGATTGGGCCAATAATCCAAACCGCACACAAGAAGATTTTATTGAAAAATGGAATTCACGATGGATTATGGCTCTCTTACAAGTAACAGGAAAGCAATTCATTCGGGTTGCTGCACTGGGTCATTTATATTGGCCCTTTGAGCAAGAAAATCTTAATGCCGATATGCAATATCTTATTGGGAAAAGAATACTGCAAGGTCTTCCTGAATTTACAGAAGCAGATTGTGCAGATCTGGACTGTCGCCTCGAAATGAATAGTCTAGCACAATCTTTTCGCGAGCAACTGATGATTAATCATATTGCACAATTTTTTGCAAGAACAAGAGATTTTGATGGGGATAATGTGATCATTCAGTCTGTTGTGGATTATTACGAAGCTCTTATTGCCGCTCGCATGCGTATGCATAAACCAGAGCAACGAATTGAGCGCGTTAAAAAGAATCGAAATAACATCACTGTTGCAAATTATAAAATTGCAAATCAAATCGAGATGAATAATGACGTGACGCAAGCTTGGTCCGAGCAAGATCAGGAATTTTTGCAGTTTATCGCTGAATATTACGCAGCATCTGATAAGAAAGCATTTATTGCAGCTCAATCAATAGAGAAACGGCAAGTGATATTGCAGTGTATTGAGGTTGTTATTCAGCATCGTGGCAGTATGTTAGATTTTCTAACACAGCTTGAAGGGATTATGCGAGCTATACATGAAACTCAAAATATTAACCTTTCAAGAGAGTTTTTCGTGAGTATGGCGGGGGCCATTATTGCTCCAGGTTTCACTGAACGTTTTAATAATACAGAAGCAGATTCTATAGTGAGTCATTGGTCAAACGTTTCACCGATTGGTCAATATATTATCCTATCGAGCACTTCATCTCATTCAGATTCTGAAATAACAAAATTTTTTGAAACTGCAACTCCTCAGCAGCGGAAAGAATTTCTAGATACATTCTTAAATCAGAGATTCTGTGATTTTATTGATGATATGAATTCAAAAAATGAAAGTTATTCTTTATATTCTATAAAAGTTCGTATTACTGAATTGTTGGAACGATATGGTGCTCTTATGAGCGATGAAGAGATCATCAATCATATTAATACAATTCAAAATCCAATGACACCTTTATCTGTTCCATTGATTCTGCGGGCATTCAAGCTAAGTTCGGATGATGTTGTTATTCTGCCTTCTATCAAGAAGTTAATTCATTCAAAAGAATTACTTAAAAAAGTGCTGGAAGGCCTGCCAGATAATAGCACTGATATCTTAAAGCGTATTTGTTCTGATTTAAAAGAACAACTTCCAGAGTACATTAAAAATCCTTATGATGATCGGGATATGATACGTGTTCTATCAGATCATATGGATAAAGACACCTGGGAAAAGCTTTTCGAAAAAATGCTTAGTCTCAATGGAAGTCAAAACCATATTGGAAGCATTGTTTATGCATGTCCAATAGCTTGGCGTGAAGAATTTACGGAAAAATACAAAATTCAAATCGCTATATTGATTTTGCGATCTAATCGCGACATTTACAAAACAACGAAAGATTGTTTAGAAAAAGAATCAGATGTTAGCGCGTTATTAAAAGAAGTTTTTAGTCGGTTGTTATATGATGATACTCAAAAAGTAACAGATATTTTTCACATCTTAAAACAGTTTAATTCGGAGGATATCAAATCATTGTTTAATAAGCATGCTAATCGATTGAAAAGCTTAGTATTCAGTAATCCACAAGAAAACTTTCATTACATAACTGACTTACTCATAAAAGCTGACTCCGCTGAAATATCCGATGAGATTTTTTCAGATTTGAAGGAAGTTGTGTTCCAGATATTAAACAAAGCGTTAATTGATTTAAACAGTGATTCAGTAGTCGAGTTTAGTATGATTTTCAAGGCATTTTCTAATAAAAAGTTAGAAATTTTTAATAATATTCAATCTGAATTAAAAAATGCTATGAGAGTCGCGAGAAATCACGAAACTGTTATACATGAGGTTTTTAAAGTATTGAAAGATGCTCCATGGTTTGATTTTTATGATGAATTCAAGGCTGATATTGCCGGATTTGTGAGGAGTGCGGATAATTTTTTATATTGGTCTAAAGTCTTATCACCCTCTCAAATAAAAGATTTGTATCATAACACATTTGGTTCTAATGGGGTGCAATCATTTTTAGAGAAAGAAATCAAAGCGCTTGATGGTAGAGATTCATCATTTCGTAGATTGAAAGCATATACAGATATCATGCGTGTTTTAGATCAGGATTCTAGAGCGCACTTTTTTCAATTATTAATTGATAATAAGGTTCTAGATCAATTTTTTATGATGTTTCGTAGAGAAGCGTATCTCATGTGGCGAGATCATGTTATGTCGGTAGCAGACGCAATCACCTCTCTGACAGCTGAGGAGAAAAATATAATACATCAATATATTGTCCTTGAAAAAGAATATATTTTTAAACGAATTCGTAACTTACATGATCTTGCTCATTTCTACTCCGCTGTTATTGCGGACTCACTAGATTCAGAAGAGACACAAATTTTGAAAAAAGAGTTATCTTCCCGTATCAATCGTGCATTACCATCGACTGCTCAGCTTAAAGAAAACAGCATGGAATATCTTTTTAAAATATGGGCTAAAAGGTCGTCTATACAAGAGCTAGCTATTCGCTCAATTCTTGAAGGAGTTAATAAATATAAGATTGAGAACATATATACCGGCGCTATTGAAAACAATAAGAAAGAGCTTTTAGATTTGTTTGCAAATAAAGAATTTTACGATTTTTTAATTATGGTCAAGAATGACAATACACGAGATTTGAGGGTGTTGATTGTTGAGGATGCTGTGCAAGTGATTCAGTATTATGCATCAAAGGCCGTAAAGAAAGAATTACTCGATCATCTGAATACCCTTCATGAAGAGGTTCCTCCTATTTATTTCCCAATCCTTGTTGCTGTTCTAAATGAATCGGATATTAATCAGCAAATAACAATCCCGCTATCAAGATTCGTTCATTCGAGGGAATCATTTTTTGAACTATTAGATCGTGGATTAAACGAGTCAGCTATAGAGCGCTTATTCTTCGATTTGAAAGAAAGCATTCCAGATTATATAGAATCTTTCCGCGACTTAATGCGTATCAGTATGAATCCTAATACAGCGCTTTTGTATTCTGAAATGATCCAAAAAATTGTTGCCAAAATGGCGGGCCTTAGCAAAACAGCAGATGATATTATTTTTATCTTGGACTGGTTGCCTGCAATTCCAAGTGATTTCAGAAAAGAATTTTTTAGGAAACATGAAGCGCAAATCACTGCTATCTTCGGGCCTGATTCCAGTGTATATGAGAAATACTCCCTTCTAGATAATCATCATATCAATCCAATTATTACTCCATTAATACATGAGTCATTGAGTATTCATCCTGAAGCTAACAGTGTCTTGGAGAGTGATGATAGTGCCGAGCTATCGAAATCTACTATCGAAATATCATCGGCAGAACCTAATAATTTACCAGCATCTGATGATGTGCAAGAGAAAAGTGCTTCTTCAGAGTCCAGCATTATTTTTAATGAAGATGCACAAAGAGAGGATGCTCAAGAAAAAATTGTTATGATGGAGGCTGAAGATCTTAACACACCTGCAATAGAGAGTGACGCAGAAATCTCTTCAGATGAAGCAACTGAAGATACCATGATTAGTTCTAACACCGCAGCTCCGAATGACACAGAAGAAAATGCACGAGAATCAATTATTGCTCCTCTCACTCATAAAACAGATACTCCTCGGAAGAATACAAATATTTTTGATGGAGATGATGGCTCGCGTCCGCCGAATTGTAACATTATGTAAGAGTGAAATGAGTTATACAGAAAGACATGATAATCAGTTATCATGTCTTACATGAAATAGTGCGATTTCACCATTATTGCATAGAAAAGACACATACTTAGATATATGTCTTTTAATATCTCAATATATGCAAAATACATTTTCATACCAATATTATCTTGAGTTTGCTTCGGGTGAATATCCATCCCACCTCATTCGCATTCGCCCTCCATCAGAGCAATCTTCAGAAAAATGCCCGCCAGTTGTCGAGCGAAGACAAATTTCTCATTTAAGCGAAGATGGTACTATGCATTTTAATGGACCATGGGCTGAATGTCATGACGCTCAGCATGAAGTGCGGGTCTTCAAGCCGGGAGACGACCGTCAGCAACTGTTAATCCATTTTGCAGCAGAATGGTGGGTTGTTGATATTGTCGAGCGCGCAGGCCAGCGCATGCTACAGGTTCGTATGCCTCGCTGTATCGAGTCTATAAAAGATCAGGGTCTCGTTTCTCTACAACCTCGTTCTAGCTCAAAAAATACTGAACTCTCTAAAATACAAATCTCTCCAGAAGCTTTACCTGTTTGTCCTCCAGAGCACCAGACCGCTCTGACAAGATGGATTTTGGCAGATGAGTCAGCGAAATCGCGCGAAACGGTTTCTATTCAACAAGCAGAAGAGCATTTTTTCTCTAAAGTCACCGTTGGCGATACCCATCCCGAGCCATCACAGCTAGAGCCATTTGAGCTGTATGTCTGGAAAGAGGATGGTGTTTGGCATGGAGTCTATTCCTTATTTGAATCGCAAAAGCATATGGTTTTAGAGTCTTCAAGTCAATTTGACGATTGGGCCAATAATCCAAAC
Source organism: Gammaproteobacteria bacterium (assembly GCA_016874315.1). Classification (GTDB taxonomy): domain Bacteria; phylum Pseudomonadota; class Gammaproteobacteria; order Berkiellales; family Berkiellaceae; genus LLD-282. Next base: position 4,728 of record VGTX01000021.1, read on the forward strand.
CGCACACAAGAAGATTTTATTGAAAAATGGAATTCACGATGGATTATGGCTCTCTTACAAGTAACAGGAAAGCAATTCGTTCGAGTTGCTGCACTTGGACATTTATATTGGCCCTTTGAGCAAGAAAATCTTAATGCCGATATGCAATATCTTATTGGAAAAAGAATACTGCAAGGTCTTCCTGAATTTACAGAAGAGGATTGTCCAGATCTGGACTGTCGCCTCGAAATGAATAGTCTGTCACAATCCTTTCGAGAGCAATTGATGATTAATCATATTGCACAATTTTTTGCAAGAACAAGAGATTTTGATGGGGATAATGTGATCATTCAGTCTGTCGTGGATTATTACGAAGCGCTTATTGCCGCTCGTATGCGTATGTATAAACCAGAGCAATCGATTGAGCGTGTTAAAAAAAATCGAAATAACATCACTGTTGCAAACTATAAAATCGCAAATCAAATTGAGATGAATAATGACGTGACGCAAGCTTGGTCCGAGCAAGATCAGGAATTTTTGCAGTTCATCAATGAATATTACGAAGCATCTGATAAGAAAGCATTTATTGCAGCTCAATCAATAGAGAAACGGCAAGTGATATTGCAGTGTATTGAGGTTGTTATTCAGCAGCGTGGCAGTATGTTAGATTTTCTAACACAGCTTGAAGGGATTATGCGAGCTATACATGCAACTCAAAATATTAACCTTTCAAGAGAGTTTTTCGTGAGTATGGCGGGGGCCATTATTGCTCCAGGTTTCACTGAACGTTTTAATAATACAGAAGCAGATTCTATAGTGAGTCATTGGTCAAACGTTTCACCGATTGGTCAATATATTATCCTATCGAGCACTTCATCTCATTCAGATTCTGAAATGACAAATTTTTTTGAAACTGCAACTCCTCAGCAGCGGAAAGAATTCTTAGACTGCTTTGCAAATCAACCTTTCTGTGATCTTGTCATATCAATCCATCATAAGCATTGGGATTCATTTGGTATGTCAGGTTTGTATTCATATGGTACCTCAGGAACGTTTATTCAATGTCTACGTAATATGTTGAATAAACACCTATCATATTTTAGCGACGATGAGATTCTCGATTATATTAATCAATCTGGTCCAGCTACAGTGCTTTTGATTCCCATAATTATGCGAGTGCTAAAAAATAGAGAGTTGAACTCTGCCAGGACAATTTCTTTATCAGTGTTAATTGATTCGACTGAGGTGTTTTTTGCGCTGTTGATATTAAATAAAAATGATGGGCAGTTCGTGAGACATATCTGCTTGGAACTTAAAGAAAAAATACCGGATTACTTTAACTCCATAGAAGATGTGAAAAAATTTCAAAAAGAGTATTTGTTTAAGTTTATCGATGATAAGACATTTATCAACATTCTTGAAAAAGTTATCAGTATTTCTACTGCTGAACATATTGAAATTATTGAAAGCTTAATGAGTCGTTTATCCATCGAAGAGCGAAAAGAACTCTCCGATCTACATAAAGAGACACTTTCAAGGTGGATTCTTCTTGAAGTTGTTGATATTTACGAAGATGCGAAATATTTTTTCGGTAATTCTGAGAATGTTAGCGAAATACTGAGATCAACATTTAAAGACATGCTATTCGATCCTACACAAGATCCATTACACGTATTATGGATGCTGAGTCGATTTAATGGGCAGGATATTCAATTGATATGTAGTGAATATCATGAAAGAATCCAAGAGATATTATTGAATGCTCCGAAAAATAAAATTCATAGTGTTAAAACGATTTTGATTAAGGCAGAATCGACAGACTTATCAAATGAATTTTTTCAAATAGTTGAGTCTTTTATTATAGCAGAGGCAGTTGAGCATTGTGATTCCCTGAATGTTGTTATTCCTGACGATGGGCCAAGTATCGAAGATATATGGGATGAATTAATTTTTATTCAAGAGCTCGATTTGCATCCAATTTATACAACACTCGAAGCCTTTCCTTCAAAGAAGGAATATATATTCAATAAAATTAAAACACCTCTTATAGAGGCCATTCAACGAAGTAATGATTACGATCTTTTTAAAGTTTTCCAGACCTTTTATGATGTCCCTGGTTTTGATTTTTATGACATATTAAAAGATCGAATCGCGTCTTCTATAACGTCAATCGATCAGCTTTATAAGTGGCTTGATGTATTATCGCCAGAGAAGATAGGTGAATTTTGTAAAGATGTGATCGTTAATAAGGGAAATATTTTCTCGTCACTTGAAAATGAAAAAAATACCATAAAAAAATCATTGGACTTTTCCAGGCTTGAAAAGTATGCAGCCATTATGAAGCATCTTGATAGTTCGTCAAGATCGTATTTTTTTCAGAAATTGATTGATTGCAAGGCTATTGAAGCTTATTTTGATTTATTTTCGACAGTTAAAGTTGAAGATCATGATGCTTGCCTTTCCATTGCCATCAAAGGTCTTCAGCATCTTTTGCCTGAGGAAAGAGCAATAATTGTTTATCAATGTTCCACTATAGGTCAAATCATCTCGTATGTGAATTCAACTGAGAGACTATTGGAGCTTTGTCATTTATTCTCAGGCGCTGTCTTCAGGATTGAACCTGGTCTTTCAGTATATAAAAACATGCTACACTCCATAGAGCAGCAAGTATTGAATCCTCAAGAGCAGCTTGAGCGATATAAAAAATACCCAGAAAATTTTCAGCACATATATTTGAAATTTTTCTTGGATAGGAAACTATTTTCTCAATCTAATCAAAACAATCAATTAATGAAATTATTAGATCATTCATCCAACAGCCTGCGTCATGAATTCATGAATCAGGCATATTTTTTAAAGCCTGATGAATTTTTTGACATTTTTTTAATCCAACCTAAATTTAATATTTATGATTTTTATGAACATATTTCAAAATGGTTTTTGGAAGATCCAGAGCTCTTGGAAGAGGTTATGAAAAAATCTATAAATTTTCTGCAAAGAGTTATTACAAAGAGTATAAAATCAATCGAAAAAAGTTTTTTCGAATCCGGAATTTTCGAATCCGGAATATTAGTTAATAATCAAAAGCTCAGTGCCCTCATGGAACAAATAGAGCCTAATGATAAAATTCGTTTTGAAGCTTTATTGCAATTAATTACTCACTATATTGTATATTCAGATCATGGCACTACCCTCTTTTCTCATTGGGGATGTTTTATTAGTGCTGCAATAGAGAAATGTGAATGGATAAAAGAATTACCCGAAATGGGGCGATTAGATATGACTATTGCTCTTGTGGTGACCGGTCAAGATCTTGGTTTCGAGAAGATGATTGAAAAAGAAGAAAGTGCATTTTTCTCGAATCGATTAATAGATACAGTTCTTAAACATGGCTCACCACATATGGTACAGCTTCTGAAAAAGAGAGGGGTTGATTTTATATCATTTATAGAAGAATGTAAAAATGTTTTAAATATTCGACCTGAAATTCTCTCTGTTATTCAGAACAATACAGTGCAAGATACAGAGAGTGTGCAATTCGATCGTATCGCACCTTTAACGCATCATACAAGCTCACCGAATGTACCGCATGAAAATCGTAATAATCGTTAAATTTATTGCTAGGCCTTTTCATATATAAAGGCCAAGATTTCCATATGAGACCTCTAAGAGATAAACATCTTAGAGGTTGCTCACCAATCACTCACGCCTATATCAGATTAATTAATCGGCATTTGCTTTTGATTATATTTTTACATAATTAATCGATTTTTTATCTTACTTTTCTTTCTTTTTAAATATTACTGGTTGGCCCCGGCCCGTGTATATCTTTGGCCTTTGGATTTAAATAGAATAAACATCTGCAGTGTAATATTACATAATACTGTAATATTACATAATATTAATATCGATTTATCATTCATATTTCCGATAATGCCCCTTATCAGAAGTAAGAATTGGCTAGATATAGACCGGCCGGGGCGGGGAAAGAATAAGGAAAAAAGCGAATAGAACTCTTTTTTAAAAATGATAAATGACATAGGATTCAGATCGTAATATTGCAAAATAAGAAACTAACAAGATTACAAATACGGATATACATTGTTTAAGAAATATGGATATGGAAAAAGTGCATAGATAGCAAAAAAATATCGAAATCCACATAAGGTATCTATTACCCAGAATTAAAAAATCTTTTCCATGACAAAGACTGTTATCTTATAGGACATTGAATCAGTCAATAATAAAGATGAAGTTTCGATAGCGCTTATTTTTGATGAAATATATTCAAGGAGCTGTATATCAATTCCTATATTATGGTGTGTGGATGTAGAGTGTATTGTAAAGATATTACAATCTAGCAAAGCTTTTTCGGGTATTTTGAAGTATGAATAAATTATAAAATTAGCGGACTCTACCCGTACCTATCGAAGTAAATTTAACGAATATCTCATGCATTAAAATAGAAATCACTTTCGAGATTGCTGCGATTTCTTAGAGGCACCTTCCCCAATCTTATCGCCTTTCTTGTGCGTGCAGTTTAATGTCATAGGCTTTTGACAGGCCAATATGTTAGTTGAGTAACTAAGCAATTGAGATCGTTTTCTATGATATATATTTGGCTTGTTTTTTATAGAATTTAACAAGAGAGTTATGAAACAATTTGATTTATCTAAAATTTCCGGCGAAAATCCAGCGTTACTCTATTCTAGAGGCCACGACTATGCGCGCGTGTCTGCGTACGGTGCATTGCACGGTGCAAATCCAGGTTTTGGCATAACATCTCGACTCGTTGCAAATCCTGGTTTAAGATATTCAGTAAATATTGGCTACAGTGCTTTATCTGTTGGTTTGGTTAACCAAGCAATTCCTTCAGAATCACATGTATGCCCCTTTGATGTGAGTGATTTATATGCCGGAGATGAGTGATGAGTTTTATGAAAGGAGTTAAGGCTTTTGTGACAGTACCTCTATATAGAGAATTCTGGCTATTTGGTGTAGGCTTTTTAATAATTGCTGAAGTGCTTGCATGGTTATTAAGCTCGTCTCAATTTGCTTTTGAAATGAATGACTTAAGGTGTATGTTTATACTCGGCTCTGCTTATGTTACGCGATTTAAAGATACATGCGACACCCTCGATTAAGAGGGTGTTAGTAATGAATTATCTTGTCGGTCGCGTGTTTTCTGTAGAGAATAATACATGTCCATTTGATGCGGACAATTCTTATGTTGGGAGTGAATAATAATGAATATCAAGAAAGCGGTTATAGCTGTTTTAACAGTGCCTTTGTATAAAGAGTTTTGGATATTCAGTGCTTTAGGCCTTGCGTTTTTTTGGATTTTAGGGCTGGTTCTAAATTCGCTTGGAATTCATTTTGAACTTTATAGAGGCGAGTGGCTAACGATTGTTGCAAGCGTTTGTGTGGTACGTGCTCAAGATACATATAACACCCCCGATTAAGATTTTAAGCTGCCTGTGCGGCAGGTAACCGATTGGTCTGGATGATCAGCGATCCTTAACATTTCTAAGCTGCCTGTGCGGCAGGTAACTGTTAAGAGATATTCTGCGTTCTGCAATGAATTTTCTAAGCTGCCTGTGCGGCAGGTAACGTGTGATTGATATACAGCGCAGTGCAAGTAGTTT
>VGTX01000022.1 GCA_016874315.1 Gammaproteobacteria bacterium
TTATTCGGGTTTAATTTTGAAGCGTCTTGGGATTCCAACCGAGATGTTTACAGTGATTTTTGTGGTTGCGCGTGTGATTGGATGGATTTCTCAATGGAATGAAATGTTATCTCATCCACCATTAACGATTGGCCGTCCCCAGCAGCTGTACACAGGGTCTGGCTTAAGACATGATTTATAATAAAAAAGAATAAGTAGAGATAAAAGAGAAGATTGTATCTTCTCTTTTATCAAGCGAGTCATATTAATTAGGCAACAAGCGAATCTTCGAAGGGAGAGGAGTACTCTACTTGAAGATATAAGAATGTTCCATCTGTTTGAACATTTAAAGAATTTTTTGCAAAAAATGAATTACTGATATCAGAAGGAACAGTCCATGTATTTTCTTCAGATTTGCCATTACAGAAGATATGACTTCCATTAAGAATATAGGCATTTGAAGGTCCATCTGTTAGTGGGTACACAACATCAAATCCTGGTAATTTAAGCTCATCGCCCTGCGCTAAGATAAATATCCGAGCATGTCTTTGATAGACTGTACCGCCAGTAATTTCAGAGAGTTGAGAGAGCACACGCATAAGAGAACTCCTTTAATAAACAATATCCATTTATAACACTACTGTGTGGGTTTTCAAAAATCAACTTACAGATAACACCTGAGAATCATAGAAAAAAGGTTGGAATAGAAAATTTGGTAATTGTATTAAATCTAATTGTTGAAAAATAAGCTCAATAACTTTTTGATATTTATTGAACTGACAGTATGAATCATATTGCAGCCTAATAGTGAGAGGGTATAGATGTGATAAAGATTTATCACAAGAGAGGAGATGGTTTTTCAACAAAGCATGATCTCTTATTGACAAGGTATGCGGTTGTATTTGAAAGCGTTCGATAGCGTGATATAAGTCTTGACGATTTTCTGAGCAACTGATTAGGCATTGCATAATTTTTTGCTTAGGCAGTCCATTTTGTGTTAAATCGCAGTAGGTGATTGTGGTATTGCGCAAGAGTTGTATGATTCGATCGGCAGATTCATTACTCAAAGACAAATCGCGCAAAATCAGGGCAGTGAGTTTACTATGCGCTATATAATCACAGAAGACTTCGATTGATTCATGAGATAATAGGCCTGTTGATAATGATAATGACACCAAATCGGATAATGAAGCGCATTTATGTATTAGACTGCTCCATTCTTTAAAAGTTTTGTAATAATGTCCATTGAGCCACAAGCTAAAGCAAGACGGATAGTGGGAAAGAATACTCAGGAGTGCATTGGTTGTGATTTGACAATGACTTAAATCAAGAGCGATGAGAGAGGCTTGTCCAATCAGATTGCAATCAATATTATTCAAACTCTGATTATGAGACAAAGAGCAGAATATTGGTTTTGATTGAAGAAGATACGTAAGAGCTGCTAGCGCATCTTCATTTAATCCATGGAGCATTTTTGCAATGACAACGTCAAGTTGAATATCGGACGAGACATGCCAAGATTTTTCACAGAACGATCCGGAAATATTGAGCGATTTTAGAGAATAATGTGCAATGATTTTTTGAAGGAATGGATGTAATACGATTGGATTGATAAAATCAGCACCGAGAATGAGGCTATTGAGGCCAGGCCAAGTATGAGTCATGAGCTGAAAGCATAAATCTGCCTGTAAAGTGGGCTCTTTTAAAGACAGTGAAAGATTTTTTACAGAGTGATTTGGGTGGGTATTTGAATCGATATACTGGAAAAGTTCCCGATCGGACCAGTTTATTGCTGATAGACCTAGGGTATTGAGAGCCGGCATCGCAGATACGCTCTGAGCAAGCATAGAAATAACAGTAAGATCGAACAAATTGCGACTGAGTTGTAACCCGATAAAAGGAGTGGTTTGAGAGAGTTCAGTAAGTGCATGCACTGCTCTTATGGTCCATGGTTGCCTTGAAAGAGCGAGGTATTTAAGATTTGGGAAATTTTTTAACTTATTTATTTGGATTGGCAATTCATCATGAGAAAAGGCTTGTGGCACAAATTCACAAGAGTGAACATGTGTGGCGGATTGCAGCGCAATTGCCCGATCGAGCTGTAGTACAGAACAAATGACAAGGTGCATGTTTTAAAATTCCCACGCAGTTGTGAGGATATTTTTACTGTTTAGTTCTTTTCTTGAAGAAAGAGAGATTTTTGAAAAAATGAATCAGAGATTGAACACATAATCCAAAAAAGAAAAAGAGGAGGCACCAGAAATTCACTGGTGCGGAAATTTGTGTCCAATAAAAATCCAACATAACTGGGCGCTGATTCAAGAAACAAAAAACAAATACAGCAAAAAAACAAATTGAAGAAAATATGAATTTTATAATCATTTACTTATCAACTTTTTCTAAATGGAACATAATTTTATACTTACCGGAGCCCTGATGGAAATTCACCTCTTGCTTCAAGTCGGCAGCATGAGCAGGATCGAGAATACACTCATCACCCATTGAAGACCAGTGTGGCACAGCATTTGGATTATCAAAGTTAATAAAGAAACTTCCTATCAGCTCATCTGGAACCCAAGGTAAGGCTTCACGATCGAATAAAGAAACAATAACTTTCACATCACTTTGGTCTTCAAGAGTTTTGGTCCAAACAACCACTGATTCAAAAGATGCGAGATTATGTTTTGTGTAACTGAAGGGGAAAGAAGGAACTGAGATAAAATGATCGGCAACGCCATTATGTTGTTCAATAATGAAAAAATAGAGTTGGTCGCCGTAAGAATCCGTTTCTGATTCAATAATGATTTTATCGGCAATTAAAGACCATTGAACGGTTGCGAAGACTGGAAATGCGAAGAACGCAAATATTAGGGCTAGAATTTGAGATATTTTTTTCATGAGGTCACTCACTGTAGGCACATCCTGTTATTAAAGAGGATAGCGCGCTACAGTAAGAAATCAAATAACCTTTATAGAAAAAGGGTTATTTTATTTGCGGTCTTTCAACAAATCACCTAAAGTCCCACCGATGGAAGCATCAGTACGGGAGTAGTCACGAATTGTTGCAGCTTCTTCTTGAGATTCTTTAGCTTTAACAGAAAGGCTGATTTGGCGATTTTTACGATCGACCATCAACACTTTTGCTTCGACCATATCATCAAGAGCGACGACTTCTTTTGGATCTTGAATTTTATCACGAGATAAATCAGCTGTTTTGATATATCCAAGAACATCGCTTGCGAGTTCAAGGGTAACACCTTTGGAGTCCATCTCAACAACGCGACCGGAAACGATATCGCCTTTATTGTGACGTCCAGCGAAATCAGCAAAAGCATCTTGTTCGAGTTGCTTCAAGCCAAGAGAGATTCTCTCACGCTCTGGATCGACTGCAAGAACAACAGCTTCGATTTCTTGACCTTTTTTGAAGTCTTTAACAGCTTCTTCGCCAGTTTTGTGCCAAGAGATATCGGAAAGATGGATAAGTCCATCGATATTTCCATCAAGGCCAACGAAGATTCCAAAATCGGTAATCGAACGGATACGTCCTGCGATACGCTCACCTTTTTGGTGTTGAGCTGCAAAAGCATGCCATGGGCTTGATTTGCATTGCTTGAGACCAAGGGAGATACGACGACGCTCTTCATCGATTTCAAGAATCATAACTTCAACATTTTCGTTAAGGTCAACGACTTTGGATGGGTGAATATTGCGGTTTGTCCAATCCATTTCAGAAACGTGAACAAGTCCTTCAATTCCTTCTTCAAGTTCAACAAAGCAGCCATAGTCTGCAACGTTGGTGATAACACCATGAACTTTTTTACCGACAGGATAACGTTCTGCAACGCCAACCCATGGATCGGAATCAAGCTGTTTCAAGCCAAGAGAGACACGCATTTTTTCGCGGTCGAATTTGAGAACCTTGACGGTAAGTGGCTGTCCAACAGTTAGGATATCCTGCGGATGCTTGACGCGCTTCCAAGTGATATCTGTGATATGTAGCAAACCATCAATTCCACCGAGGTCAACGAATGCGCCATAGTGGGTGAGGTTTTTAACAGTACCTTGAACAACTGAACCTTCTTCAAGGGAGCCAAGAAGAGCTTCTTTCTCTGCGGAGTTTTCGCTTTCAATAACTGCACGGCGGGATACAACAACGTTATTACGTTTCTGATCGAGTTTGATAACTTTCAACTCAATTTCAGAGCCTTCGAGGACGTAATCTTTTGTTGGACGAATATCAATGAGGGAACCAGGTAGGAATGCACGAATTCCATTGATGTCCACAGTGAATCCACCCTTAACCTTACCAAGAATAAGAGCGCGCACATTCGTTTTTTCTTCTTGTGCTTGCGCAAGCTCAGCCCAAGCTTCGATTTTCTTAGCTTTCAAGCGAGAAACGCGTGTTTCGCCGTTTCCATCTTCGAAAGATTCAACGACAACAGGCACAGTTTGACCAACTTCGATCTCTAGGCGTCCATCAGCATCAAGGAATTCTCCAAGGGAGACTAGGCCTTCTGATTTCAACTGGATCTTAATAACAGCAACACCGCGATCGTAATCGATAGCAGCAACAGTACCTTGGACTACACTCCCTGGTTGGAAGTTAATTTTTTCGAGAGTAAGATCAAGGAGTTTAGAAAAATCTGCAATAGCAGCGACTTCTGACGGATCGTCATGAAGTGTAAAAAGTGGATGATTAATTATGGACATGAAAAACCTTAACGGTTAACAAAATAAAAAAAGTGCATACGCACCCTGGCCCTTCACATACAGTTGTATCTATAGTGAATCAGGATAAATATATCATAATTCATTATCATACCTCAACGATATTTCTGAAGATTCTTGCAATCACGGTCTATTTTGAGGCCTTGTTGTCAGGGGGTTACCGATCAATGGTCGGATATCTGTAGAATTGAGTGAATGAGCAAGGGGATTATTTGAAATAGGAGTAGGTCTGATCGTAACTAAATCTTGCAAATCTTCTGTGCGCAAGGATTGAAAAAAAGAGCAATTTAAATTTAAAAACCCTAACAAAAGAATATCTATTCCTGAACCGACTACTTGCCACGAAATGGCAAGAGCAGATCGTAAAAATGGAGGCAACATCGACTCCATCGACGAACAGACATTCGCAACCTGAACATACCCTCGTTGAGACAAATCTCGCATCTGATACAAAATCAATGTACTACGATCTGGCACAATCAAGTCATTTGTATCTGTTTGGATATTTATTTCACTATTCGGAGTGCAAATAACGTCCTCACCCTGGACTGACGGCTCTAATTGCGGACCTTGAATCGCGATTAAGCTAACTGTGACAGATTCATCTAAAGATTCATTATTATTATCAGACAAAACTTCAGAATCAGATGAATTTTTTCTTATAAATGGGGTGGTTAACGAATCGTTCATATAAAAAACCGGATCTAATGTGAAGCATTTTACCTGAGCCGCAACATAGTTTTGATCTAGCAGATTGCTTTGATCAAGAATATGCAATTTTAATACTGATGGTGATGGTAGCTCGAGAGCGATTTCGCAATGCTCGCCCATCAGCTGTGCAAGTGGAAAAATCTTTTTTCCCGATCGGAACGATGCCTCTATATTCAATCCTGGAATATTGAATAAATCGATCCACAGGGAATGACGAATAGCTTGAAAGCCTAAAGAAAGACTGGTGATTATAAAGTCTAATGATTTGTTTTGATTGCCTCGTGCGGAATAAACTGAAAAAACATAGAGCATCCAATCATAATAGCGGTTCTTATTAGCACTAGCTCTTTGAAATAAAATACACAATCCTTCTTGGACAACTCTCAATTTCCAATATTTTTGCGCATCATGGTCGAATGATTGAAGTTTATGATGCGCACTCCTAATTATCCGAGGAATTTCGACAAGATCGCAATCTTGACATGCGAGAATGAGAGCAACCGCTGGATGGATCGGCGGAGCTTCCTCCGCAGCGTCTACTCGCGTTATATTTTGATTTTGTAAAAGTTCTATTTCTTCTTTACATTGGGTTATGATTAGACTCGGCTCTCTAAAGCATGACTGCAATAACTGCTCGATATTATTATCTAATAAAGAAAGGTCAAGTTGAAACTGCTTGTTCATTCTTTGAATGATATGTGTTACAGAAAGATTTTGCTCTGCACACAGGACACACTCAAAGAAAAAAGTAATCTTTACATAACTCTCTTTTATTTGAAGAGAAGGCTGGGCCTTCATCATTTTTTCTACGATATCAGAGCAGATTTTACGAATCATGATATGTTCTCTTTAATTAGCAAGTGATATTTTTTTGAATCTGAGACATGATATAGTCAACTGCAGATTCAACCGAATACTTTGTCGTGTTAATTACTAATGCCTTATCAGGACAGCATAGAGCGCCACACGGTCTATTCCGATCGCGATTGTCACGCTGTTCGATTTGAAAAAAAACATCATCATATTGTATTGCTGCGTCGTTTTTCAATAAATCCTGATATCTTCGCCACGCCCGCACATCTACTGGGGCATCGATGTAGCATTTTAAATCAGCCTGAGGAAATACGACAGAGCCCATATCACGCCCATCTGCAATCATATTAGGATGGACAAGAGCAAGTGCACGAAACTTATGCAACAATATTTCACGCACTGTACAATCAGAAGCGATTTTTGATGCAAGCTGAGCAACCTGTTCCGTTCTTAAATAAGGATTGAGGCATGTTTTATCAAAATAAACAACAGTTTCACCTGTTTCGGAAATCCACTGAACATCGCATTCAGCAATAAAAATATCTATAGCTTGAGCAGGATGATTATTCATAAAAAAGGCCAGCGCACGATAAAGGAGGCCTGAGTCAAGATGCCAAGCCTGCATTTTTTCTGATAGCTTTTTTGCAATTGTTCCTTTACCTGAACCACTTGGACCATCAAGAGTAATAATCATTACAATCCCATAATTATCAATATACTATATTGTGACATGAAGTGATTCGTGCAGACAACATTGCCCTCTATTTTTTCATTAAATTCTTAATCACTCATTTGGTCTTTTCTTTTTGTGCATCACTTGACGAGAATTTGGTGATTTGTCTGTTGATTTTCGACTAAATGTTATATTTGGCGAAGATGGAGGAGTCATATTGTGATGTTCTATATTTTCCAAATCGACAGAATCCGATCTTTTCCTTTTTTCTTTTCTAATAGCTCCATCCAGCTCTTCATCAAATGCGCGATGGCGTGCATGAAATTTCTCACGAATCTGAGTAGCCTTGAACTCAAGAAATTCTGGATCGACCTCCATGGACTCTAGCTTATTGATGAAATGATTGAAAATATTTTGACGTTGTTGGCCAGTATATAATGTAGCAAGTGATTCGATTGCCTGATCGATCATAGCGATATATTGCTCAACAGTGAGTTGTTTAACAGCACTATCCAATAATCGGAAAAATAAATTCTCAGAAAGTTTTCTTTCTAGACAGACGAGAACATGAGATTTATCTGGAATATCAGTGAATTCCAACAATTGATTGACAAGGCACTCTAGATTATGAAGAGGCACACCTTGCAAGAATTTGAGCATAATATTAGAAAAGCCTTGGTTAATGTTATTACGATCCAAGCCATGGCTAACAAAACCGCTCATCGCCTGGGAAATATAGGCAAATATTTCTTTTAAAGATTGATGTACAATTTCTTGATTATGAATGAGAGATATCACATAAATGAACACGTCACAAAAAGATTCCAAAATAAAAAAATATTTTTCGAAATCTGGATCAAGTGTTAACACATTGGTTTTTAAATTTTTATTATTGACTGTAGATAGTGTTATTTTTCTTATCAAATATTGAAGAAAATCTATAATCATGCGATCGAGCATGATATTTTTTTCAATATTTATTATTGATTCAAAAATGTGCTTATAGTCTTCTTTTTTAGACCGGATGTTTCCCCCAAATACACTGTACACATAATGCGGTTGTTGTAATATGCTAATATTATGCGAAGAGAGTGCGTAATGCAGGATAAGGTCTTGATATTTAATTGCAAGATCTGACCAGCTTTTATCTATTTTCATATTAGAAACAAGCATATTAAAAAATATATGTGCAGGCGCTAAATCGAAGGCCTTATAAAAATCCGATGTCATGATTACGATCTTATCAAATTGCTCTTTCGACAGCAGACAAATTGGCCCACTAAAAAAAATCCCGACCCGTTTTGATGGATTATGATATAACGCTGAGAAAATCAAATCATTAAATGCAATAATCTTCTCGTGAGACCTTGGAGCATATGTTATTAATGGATCTGAATTGATATAGAGTTTAGGTGAATCTTTTGGCCAGATATGTTCTATTTTCAGAGGAGTAATAGATTCGTTTCTAGTGCAATATTCGGCAAGCTCAGGATAATCTTTTAATATTTCATTGAGATAAATTTCTTGGCACATCTCTGAAAGCTTTATTGCGATATTGGTCTGCTGTGTCAACACTGTCTCAGGCAAATCACTCTGTACATAATATTGTTGATAATGAATTAATAATGCATAGAGGATTTCATATGGATCGTATAATAATTCCCTTCCTGTGAATGAGGCAAAATGCCACAAATCGAATAATATTGGAGAAGATGGTGCAACAAGAGTAACTTTTTCTTTTGTCAGATCTGAAACCAAAAGTACATATTTATCAAAATGCTCTTTCAAAGCTTGATCCGACTCAATACGTTGCTTAATATTTTGGGGGAAAGTTGGAAACGGATTGTTTTCCCAAAAGACTAATATGTCATGAATCCTTTTATGAGGTCGCGTTAAAAGGCGCTGCAACTCTCCACTATGAGGGAAGTATGCTTTTGCATATTCATATAGAAAATCAGTTAGCCAATTATATTTTGAATCCTCTAATAATATATCCCCAGAGGAGGTTTTATATTGTAAATATCGAATTCTCTCTCGACTTGCAATCTTAACATCGTAGTAGCGCATCAGCAAAGATCGAAGTAAAACATCTCCTGATGTTTGGATGCTAAAGAGGTTACGCAGACTGGCAAAGTAATGTTCAAGAGAAAGAGGCTGCGGTTTTTGCGATTGAACACACATACCATACACATCGAGAATGCGTAACATCATTCCATGTCCACAGGAAATTTGAGTAGGCGTTTCAGGGTGAGTGATATCATTGATGAACTTTAACACTGCATCTATTTGATTTTCCTCTTTAAAAAGAATGTTGATATGATGAATAAACATAAAAGGATAATTAAATCGGAAATTTTTATCTCCAAATTTTTGTCCGGTTGGTCCTTCAATTTCATAATCTGGTTCAAACTCAAAATAATGCTTGATATTGGCAAGATAATGATGCATCACATTCTTCACTGAATTTTTCAGATACATCATAGAGTTCGATGATGAATTATGCGTGTGCGTTGTTGTATTCTGCGGCTCTTGAGGTGCTATTCGCAAGGATAAATACCAAATCTCTCCAAGAATCAAATTCATGAGTAACACATAACAATACTGAACGGTTGAAGATGAAAACTTGAAACCTTCAGTATACACATCTGTGACATTAGGATATACTCCACTGTTTTCTTTATAGAATTCACTGAAATATTGCATTGCTTTTGTTTTTTTTCTTACTTGCTGTTGCTGCATACAAATGACAGATAGTGTATTGATATCATATTTTCCATCGATGAGGTTTTTAATTTCTAAAGCAGTGAATCGTATTTTTTCCTCTGCGGTTGCATGCGGTCCACCCTGAAGAGATTGATACTCTCCAGACAGCATTGTCAAAATAAAGACCTTTTTTTCATATGTCAGAGCATTAACTCTTTCAGGATGATCTTGATAAATACAGCGATAAAGATTTGATTGGTCTATAAAATCTCTTATTGTTTGATTTTCATTGGCGTCATTTTGATTAAGTTTTTT
>VGTX01000023.1 GCA_016874315.1 Gammaproteobacteria bacterium
TCTGTATTAACGACAAATCTTCCTCATCATTCCAGTCTCAAGGTTGCCGCAGATTCCAGCTCTCATATTGGAAAATCTGATTCTCAGAGCACCGAAAATGATTCACCTCAAAAAGAGTCTTCAGAGACCTCTTCAGCCAATAAGAAAAAGAAGAAAAAAACTGAAAAAACATTAGCAGTTGATGGTCCCACAAAAGAGCAAAAAGAAAAAATGGCTCGAGTCAGTCAGCTCTATCTTAAGGCTGGTCTTGGTAAAAATTTAAATGAAAAGACAAGCAGTAAGATTGCCAATATTAACATCGTGTTGCGTGATATTACATTCGCTGAGTTAGGAGATTTGATTTTTTATCCCGCCGCTGAAGGAGCTGTATCGCTTTTTGAGTTTGTCTGCTCATATCGTCATGGTAATCTTACAACTCAATCTGAATACAAGAAAATTGATACAGTATTGCAAAATATTCTAGCCTCTACTGTCTTTCATCAAAAAATAAATGCAGATTTTTTTAATCTTCCATGTAGTTATTATAATGGCGAATATCATGATCGGCCTGTCTCGATTTTTAGATTGCTATGGGAGTGTGCTCATGATATTTCAATTCAACCACTCTTAAAGCTAATGATTGCTCATGATGGCCGCACATCAAAGATTGCAAAATATTGGGATCTGATTGCAAGTGATATAACTAATGCACATTTGATTAATAATATTATGGCAGTATT
The DNA here is from genome assembly GCA_016874315.1 of Gammaproteobacteria bacterium. GTDB lineage: Bacteria > Pseudomonadota > Gammaproteobacteria > Berkiellales > Berkiellaceae > LLD-282. Next base: position 720 of record VGTX01000023.1, read on the forward strand.
TAATCGAACGCATTTAGAGGCTGCAAAATTATTTAGTGTCGAAAATCATATCATAAAACCATCATTACAATATTTTGATGATGCAGAGGGTGTATCTGAGCGTGAGTTAATAGACTTCTTTAAAACATTCTATCCAGAATCTAAGATTGATTCTTCGAAAATTAGTCAAAAAAGAACGGAATTTGAAAGATTTTTAAGAGAAGTCTCTATTGCTTCGATGAATCGTGGTGTAGAGTTTTTTGATAAATGGTGCTTTGTTTTTGAAAATGTGTCTTTAACGCATATCGAATCATTTAAGAAAGATTTTCATTTTATGCTGCTCGGTGAAAATCTCCCAGATTTGAGTAATAAAGAATATGCTTTGCTGCTACAGGATATGATCAAGGTGCGAATGCAAGCACATTCAGATGATCATCATTCGTGGTCAATTGTTTCTGGCACTATTTCCTCCGATCGAGAGAAAGTTTTTAAAAAATTCGCAAGGCAAATGATTGCACAAGATCGGGTGAGAGCAGAACTTAGCGATGTAGACCATCTGTTGTGGAGATTATTACAAGATTCAAGATACACACATATCATCGATATCTGTGCACTTCCGATAAATGTTTGTCAATTTGGGCAGGACTTTGTTGTTATGCCACTTTTTTTTACAGTCATTGATCCAAAAAATGCTGAAGAAAAGCTCTTAAAAATTTATGAAAAAGTTGCGAGTAAGTTATACCTAGAAGCCTTAGATGTTTGTTTGCATTTGGCATTATCTTTTAAATATAAAAGCTTAGCTAAGCAAGCTCTAACGACGCTTATCTCTGATATTAATGGTGTTACAGCAAAATTCATTAATATATATAAAAAAATATTTGATCGATTGTTAATTGAAAAAGATCCTGATTTATTGAAAATATTTTGTCAGCAAAAAATAGCGTTTAAATTGATGTTAAGGGGTAATGAAGAAATCCTTTTTGTGATGGTAGCGCGGGATGATAGGCCTTTTAAAATAATTAAAATTTTTGTAGATGCCTGTATACAATTGTATGGCGTGGAACAACTTGCTGCTATTGTAGCTAAGCCTTTTTCAAAGATGCTGGAAAGCGCCTCAGTACAATATGGTGCGCCAGGAGTCGTGAGTAATTTCTTTACATATTGTATTGCAATGAATAGATTAGATGTGATTAAGCTTTTGTTTGATCGAAAAGTTATCTCAATTCATAATAATGCTTTTTCAAATGATTCAGTTCAAGGACAAGTATTAAGACCGATTTACGTTAATGCGCTTGTTCTTAGTCTCTGTGCAAAAAATACAGAAATATCTACTTGGATTATTATTCAAGCTGTCAAGACAGAGAGGCTGGGAGGGTATATTACACTGAGTGAAATCGCAGAGCAGCGAGTTGAAGGTAAGGATATTTTGACATATGCATTAGAGAATGATTTAGATATTGCAGCATTTTTCATGGAAGGGGTGTACTTATCTGACTATCACTTGAAGAATTATGGTCCACAAATAATTAGAGCTTGTGTTGTATCATCAATGACAGAAACAGTTGCTGGAGCGCTTTTTGAAAAGTGTAATCTTCAGGAGTATCATGACGGTACATTTGGTAAATTGACAGTTTCTGAGTCAATTGAGATTTTGCGAAATTTAATCAATCATCACGGAGCTGATGAAGAGTCTAAGGATTTGTCATGGGCAGTACCATTGATTGAACATATCTCGCAGCATATTAAAAAAGATGAGTTGCAAGATTTAACAAATCTTAGTTACGCGCTGATCTTGCTTCCAGCAGGACACTCTTTGCTGGAAATCCTCTTCTACAATATCATGAGAGATTATCCGGACATTATGGGCGCTTTAATAGAGCATAAAGTCACATTCCAAGGTGTTGAGGCAGATCAAAAAGGTACTTTGCTGCAGGTTGCAGTTCTTTGTGAGGCTCCTTTGAGTGTTATAAAAATCTTGCTAGATCTCGGTTCTAATATGGAGTGCATAGATAAAACGGGGCAATCTTTATTTATGGCTCTAGCAAAACAGAAAATTATAAGATCGAATCATATTAACATGTTAATAGATTATGCAATAGAAAATAGAAAGTGGAGCATCATAACTCATCAACACTATGAAACAAAAAATGATATGCTATTAGAGTGGTATTCTGCTCAGGCGATGCCTTTTAGTTATGCTCCATATATTATTAATCTATATCATCACTCTCAAATACAGATAGGCCATATCTTCGGCGCGATTCGAGCAAATGATTTAGACGCACTCAATGCAATCATTGCAAAAATAGAAAATACTTCATCTGAAAGTTTGTTATATACAGACGCACAGCCAGCATATAATTTATTGCCAATTGTTGAAGCTATGAGTTTAAAGCATGAGAAAATTATCGAGCGGTTGGCAGACAATAAAAAATTTCTTAGTGGACAGAGCAACCAGCGCACAGTTCTTATGGATGCAGTAGTATATAAAAATAGATATGTTTTAGACCGCATTCTTCAAAATCTTAAAGATCGTGCGCTAGATACATCAATTGTTATGCCAAATAACCCGGCATTATATGATATGTTCGAAATGCTACTGTTAAGCAAAGAATATGAGATTTTTGAGGAGCTTTTTGATGTTTTTGAAGAAAAGTTAATATTATTTTCTTGGGTGATAGAGAATTTTTCGATAAGAACGCAAGATGATATCAATTTTATGCAAAGGATAATTGCCAAATTAGATCATTCGACTTTAATCGAATGTTTTGCATTTGAAAAGGGAGACTTAATTCGCGAAGCCATCTATCGACAAAATTGGTTAGTGATTCATCAGTTACTTAATGTCATTGCATCCTCAGAAGATGTATCAAAATTAACGAAAAAAGGATGTTATTCTCCTTTAATTGCAGCAATATTAAATGGCTCAATTGAGCATGTTAAAAAAATTCTTGCTCTTGCACCTGAGTCATTACATGCGTATTCAAATGCAACAATTACCCCGATATGGCATGTCTTTTCAATATGGATGAATCAGCATTGTGATCAAAAAGATCGGGCTGTACTTTTTGATTATTTAATAAATCATGGAGCTTTGTGTCGAACTCGGGACGATCTTGAGGGAGTTGACCGGTTATTAGTGGCAGCAGCATCTTGTGCCGATGAAGCATTATATTGCAAGGTTATTGAGCATTATAATGTTGAGCAGGTATTATCTAAGGAGTTAGGATATAGTGAGTTTGGCGGATTCGGAGTCAATAAACCGCTTGAGACCTGTGTCTCATTAGGTCGATTAGAGCTTGTCGATATCTTACTTAAAGAAATGAAAGACCACGCGCTGATGCCTGTATCTTTGCAACATTATATTATATTAGCTATCGATGAAGGTCATTTTCAGATCGCAAATAACCTGTTGAGTGAGGAGTGTTTATTACAATCTGCAAATGAGATTGATTTGATAAATGCCAAGAAAGAACTCGTTAATCATCTTACTCAAACAGCCTGTTTACATAGTGAGAACTATCTAAAAAGAAGTGTGCGTGAAGAATTAATGTTGTTCTTCCAAGCGTTATGTCAAGATTATATCAATCATGAAGATATCCTTTCTCATATGCAAAAAATATTGCAAATGGCCGCAAAAGAATATGCTGAAGGAGCTGAGCAATCAAAGCTCATGCCAGTTATTGATGTCTTTTTTAGTGTTTGTAATCAGCATGAAGATTTAAAATACAAGCTCATTGCCATTATAGAAGAAGAGTTGCAGTACGATCATAATATAAGCACTGTTCTCATTGAGTTAACTTGTCCCGATATGCAAAAACTCTTGCTTCCAGCTTACGCAGCTCATTACGTTAAAACACAATTCTGGCAAAATTCTCAAGGACTTATTTGGAAGCTATTAGAAAGAGATAAACCAAAGCTGCTTAAAGAAATTTTAGCTGTCATCGGAGAGCCTACTGATATTTTTCGATATACTAATAAAGAATTTCATCAAGAGTATGGAATTACGCCAATAGCTTATACAATCAAGCATGGAAAGGCTGAATGTACGCAAGTGCTATTTCGATCATGCAATCCTTTTTCGGTCTGTAAAAAAGGTCATGGAGTCTTGGAAAAAGATACATTGAATTCGCAGTATAAACAACCAGGCCAGCAAGTGACGTATAATGTTACCGTAAATACAATACTCACTGATCGAACTGGTAAATATGATATTGCAGCACCAGAATTTTGGGATCATCGTCCTCTTTATAGTGAAGAGTTGTTAGTTGCATATTATTCAGAATTGTTTACATATCTTTCAATTAATTGGTTGTTTTTTAATGAAACAGATTTTGAAAAAAGATGCTGGGGTATGCTCAGAAATAGTATCATGTATGCACCTAAACCTGTTTTTCAAAGATTGATCGCATATTTGAATGAAAAAAATTATTTTGAATCTAAATCAAATCTAAAAGCATTTATAAAGAAATCCTTCTTACAGGATATTCAAGAAGGGCATAAAGCTGCTTTTCTAAAAGATCGTTATCTCAGTATGGTTAATTTTTTTGAAAATATGCAAGATATTTTCGATGACATTAAACAAGAAATGTCTAATTGGCGATTACCATCAGGAGAGCATATTATTCTTGCTGCAGCCAAGGTTAGAGCATTTCATCATATGGTTAAGCTTTTTACCTTGTCAGAAAATAGGCCAGCTTTATTGGAAGAACGCTGTAGTAATGGGATGTCATTGTTGCAGATCATACAAGCTCAATATACAGATCAACGCGAGCGAGAGTATGTTTTAGGTGCATTAAAACTCTCTGATTCAGATAAAGAGCGCTGTTCTGACATATATTATCCAAGCCCTGAAAAAATAAAATTAAGTGCGTATTTACATCGAGAATATCAGAAAGCTGCTCGATCGAAAAAGACAGATGAATTTTACAGAAAATACCCTTTTTTAAGAGGTGTCCCATTGAATAATCTTGGAGATTGTAATGCGCTTATGCTCTCTCGCTCAGATATTCGAACGATAATCAATGTCCCTGTTGAGATCCGTCAGCATCAATCTCCTGAGCCATTTCTGCATCAATATAATGAATTCGCTATAGTATTAAGTGTTATGGAGTTGATTGTTAAACAACAGTATGAAGTTAGTCCGCGGATGCGAAGAGTATTGCTTGATCAAATTGTTTTAGAGCTGAGTAAAGTCAGTCATACTCATTCTAAGAAAATTGATGAAAATTTGGTTGCATTTTGTAAATTATTAAAAAATCCCCAACTTATATTAGATAATGAAATGGCTTCTAATTTAGAAAAATATATGTGTATCAGTTATGTTATGGGTAGCATGAAAATTGTCTTGACTTGGATTGTTGAAAGTAGAAAGAGATATGATTTTGATTGCACAAGTCTTGAAGCTGAATTATATGGTAATGTCCAATTATTAGCGGAGAGAGCTGCAACACTTTGGGAAAATCGAGAAGCAGATCAGCTTTTTCACGATTTTATAGAAATTTTACAACAGCAGGCATGCACTGTTCACTCTACTGAGTGCTCTCGGTTTTTATCTCAAAATTCACGAAGATCGACAACAAGTCCTGTAGAGAGGGTTCTTGTAATAGCAGAAAAGGAGCAGTTAGATACATACGTATTCACAAAAACAATAAGTCTATTAATGCCAGCTGATATATTATCTTCAAATGCAGGTGAAAATGACTACAATAATATATGGGCTGAGAGTTGCTTGATGGCTATTGAATGCTTAGATCGCAAAACGTATGGAAAAGAGCCCACAAAATATGATCGCAAGATACATCTCTTTAAAATTATTTACAATGGAGTGCTTCTTATGAAAAATATTATGGATGGAGGTTTAACCCAGCTGTTACATACTAATCTTCCAATCTGGAATTCAGGAGAAAGAGAGCTGATACCTCCAACAAGTCTTTATCGCAAAGATCTTAAGTCTCAAGATGTAGTTATATTAGAAACAAAAGCTCCTTTGATTCTATCAGGGCAGTCAGAGCAAATAGATGTGATAGAAGAAAAGAGTCAAAATATTAATAAGTTATAATCAGCTAACTGCATACATACTGATATTCAGCGAATCATGTAATTAATCAATAATTATATGATTTGGCTGAATATAATTAAAAAGTTAGATATAATGAGAATATTATTTTTATACAATATCTTGAGATATGCATTCATTACGTATCGGTTTTTTTTCTACATGTTTTATCAAAGCCTCTAAGGAAGATCTTCTAGATGAAGCATTTTATGATTTTATGGAGAATAAGCTTCTTGTTGGAAAAGTGTCTCCGCGAGATTGTGAGGTTATTCGCACAGTTCTGCTGAATAATAAAATGTATCATGTGTACAGCATTCGCGTGAATGTTGAGGGGCGAATTGTTTTTATCGAAGATAAGAACATGATCGGAATTCTGAATTACGATCCACACCACGATCGGGCATATAAAAACTCTGATGGCTCTTTAAATCTTGCCCAGTTGAAAGCAGATTTAAGAGCCTTTTTAGATTTGCGATTTGAGGTTCAATCGGTCGCTAAATCTGTTTCTCTACCAGATCAATTTTCATTTCTATCATCTTGTAGAGAAAACCTCTCTTTAAAAAAACAAACCAATTTCGAAACATTTCTTCATCAAAATCGAAGATCTGTTATTGCTTATACCGATCGGCAATCGCAAATATTAAATCAAATGCTTGCTCAAGCTTCTCGACCGATGACTTTATCAGGCTCACCAGGAAGTGGTAAATCAACGTTAGGATTATCTTATATTCTCGAACTCTTGGAAGCGCATCGTGAATTTAAAAATAGAGATGAAAGAGAAGCAGTGTCTGTGTTAAAGATTGCATTTTGTAGCCCAGGTGAAGCCGTTGTTAATAGAGAGCAAGAGTATTATCAGCAACAAGCTATTGCGCGCGAAAGTGGACATATTGTCGATTTTATTCATTTAAAAACAAATGGGTACTCAAGAAAATATATCGAGCGATGGATTCAATCACAAAACAAACAGCTCTCTGAAAGATATGGAGAATCTCGTTTGTACCATGAGTTAATGAATTTGGTTAATTTTAATGGAAATTACGAAAATTATACGCGTGTGCATCATGCGCCTGACTGGGATTTGACCGATAATTCTGCATTAGTAAAACTTTACACGCAGTTTAAAGAGGATATCCTTTCAAACCATCGTATTGAACCGCTCCCTGCTGACACATATGATTATATTGTGATAGATGAGGCTCAAAATATTCCAGCGCATAATATGTTAGAGTTTTCAAAAGTCTGTAGTCATCGTATTGTCCTGCTCTACGATTCATTGCAGGGATATGAGTGGATGGGAATTCCAAATGTTAAATTATATAAGCAGCTCATGTACCTCAAACACAATATCGTAGTTGTCGATTTCGAACTCACTGCTCAGCATCGGAATGCTCCCATTATTCATAATCTTGCTTATCGATTAAGTGAAATACTTTACTCTTGGAGCGCTGAAAAACATAAGCAAAAAATGGTTCATGCAGAATGCGAAGCCAGCCATGCCGGAGATTTACGGTTTTTTCAAAGCTTAAACGATAAAAATATTGCAGATTATCTCGATCGTATTAAAAACACCAATAAAGCCGCAATCCTTACAACTGAAGAAAGATACTCTCTGTTATGCGATCGGTTTCCAGAGCATTTCATCTTGACTCCACAGATGGCTCAAGGTCGGGATTTATCTGTTTGTGTAATTGATGGCTTACCGTGGGATATTTTTAATATCGCATCTTTTGAGCAATGGCAAAATAAATTAAGCGATTCCATAAAGTCTACTGCCGATTTTACCTCAAATACAGATATTGAATCAGCTTTAAGAATGTATATTATGCTTGTGACCCGAGGAGTTGATGCTTGCTGGATTTGTAGAGATTCTATCGATCAACTTCCGCAACGTGCCCGTTCTCGAGTGGAGAGAGAAGTTTATCAATATTTAACAAAAACTGAACATCAAAAAAAAACAGAATATTGCTGTTGCAAAAAGCTCAATCGAAGAGTGGAATGATGAATGCCGTAAATTTATTTCTGAAGGTCATATAAAATCTGCAAAACAGATATATATCAAATATATTGCCCCCTCATTTGAGACCGCATCGCGCTCTTTTGAAGAATATTATGCTGATATCTTACCTTTAGAAAAAGCAGAGCTTCCTTTAAAAATTGAGACTGCTATTGTAGAGAAAAGTATACCAGAGGCGCAAAAGAGCTCGGGTAAGAAAAATAATAAAAAACGCAGTCCAATTGAAAAGGAAAAGAAAGACCTGCTTTTAAAACATGAATTAATCATAACAACACGACAACAATTTCTTCAAAATAAAAGAAAAAAAACACCATCTTCCGATACATTGTATTCCGTGGATTTTTTTCATGATCTTATTTTTCTACAACTACCCGATCGAGCGCAATTATCATTATTCGAAATGCTATCTTCAGGGACGCCTCAATTATCTTTTGTAATAAAAGCCCTAACTGCCTTGATCGCCCGTGTAGAGCTGTCTAAGGACAATACTCATATTTTTTGGTCAATAATGATTGATGAAAAAACAACATTTGATTATTTATTAGAGAGAATATCCGAATCTCCTGTGCGTGATTTTTTTGTAACTCTTTTAGAAAAATCCGATCCTAATTGGTCTGGGTTTTTCAAAGTAACACATATTGAAAAGCTTGCTCAAACTCAAATGCTCTCATTTTTCATGGAAAATTTTTCGACTATTCCATGGCCATCAATTGCAACTATTCAAGAAATTGTACGGCCAAATATGTCATTTCCCTCATGTCCTAATATCAATACGCTTGGTTTAGATGCTTGGATTGCGCTTTGGATCTTATCTTGGGATTTAAATTCAAGATCATCCAACAATGAATTAACTGAGCAATTTCAATTTTTATTCTCTCATAAAAATTTTAATAAAATAAACTCGATTTTAATGATCGCATTGGATCGATATCCAAAGCATTATGAATTATTGCGAGCAGTTTTACACGATATTCTCCTAGAGGGGTTTCAGGGAGAAAAATCCGAGTTATTTGGAAGCTGTAATGATATTCTGCATTGTAAAAACATTGCAGAAACATTAAAACATTTGAAAGATATTAGGGATATTTACGATCCAGTGTCAGATAT
>VGTX01000024.1 GCA_016874315.1 Gammaproteobacteria bacterium
AGGGTGCAGCGATCGATGAACCGTCAAAAAAGAAAATCAAGCAAGATCAATTTATTGATGTTGCTTGATGGGAAGCATGCTCCCTTTAGGGGCGTGCAGTTCACTTAGTATAAGTAGCATGTGAAATCTAGTAAGAAAAAGAAGGTTTGATAATTTGTTAAGTTATCTAAAAAAACTATCACATAAGTCGATTATCACATAAGCGCGGATGCGGGAGCAAGGCTTTATTCGCTGTTTATTGAACCATATTCCTTTTCTGCGATTTGCTTTATTGCTCGCATTCAGCAATACAATAGCGTCTTCCACCTAAATATTATGGTAATTCGTGTTTTATCGAAGCAATATCGCTTGTTTGACGATTGATGATAGCTAAACATATTTTGAATCTGGTTATATGTTAAGAAATAAACTGGTATTTTTCAGTCAAATTATCAGATTAAATTGAAATTCATTCTAGCAATCCAATTTAATCTGACATAATAAGATTTCAATGACGTATATACGCAATCACTGTAATCGAATCTACTACAGGTTCAGATGCTTTCTGACATCATCTGGATTCATATTGGCAAGTTGAGCAATTTTCTCAATAGACATTCCATCACAAAAAAGATTTGTAATCATCTCAATTTTAGCTTGCATCATGCCCTGAGCCATTCCTTCAGCTTTACCTTCTACTTTACCTTGAACGATACCTTGAGCGATGCCTTGAGCGATGCCTTGAGCGATACCCTGAGCCATGCCGTTCTCTAGAGTCTGAGCAAGCTCTCTCGCCTTGATAACCGCAGCATCTTTTTCTCGGGATTCTTCATCCTTCAGTCTTTTAAAGGCGCTAAAGTAAGCTAGCCTTTGCTCTGGGTCTTTACTGAGTCTTTCTAGCTCTTCATAAGCCTCCTGAAAGGCTTGCTGCTTTTCAAGCTCATTTCTATATACAGCGGGCTCTCTCATAAACTCCATCCAATGCTTCAGATTCTCATTTAGAGTATTATCTCTCTCAATCTTTTTTAATTCAAGAAACACCATATTTAAATGTTGCGTCAATGGGTTATGGGTTTTTATATTAAGTAACTGGAATGAGTTAAAAGCATTATCTTCTTTAAAAAGATTAAATAGCAAAATGTGAATACACACTAAAGGCTGAAGCTCTGTATAGCTTTCACCTCGGTTCAACTGGTCTCCGTAGAGCCGAGTGGCATAATAATACAAGCTTCTTTCTGGATAAAATGGTTGAGGAACAACCTGTACTTCGAAGTGAATTCGCTCTCCACTGTCGAGCTCGACAAGTAAATCGACCGCCCCGGCTTTACCCTCAATGTCTTGCTTGTTCAAACTATGATCTAAATATGTAAGGCTTTGAATTCGGTCTGGAGACCATCCTTGCACAGCTGCAATAAAATCCTTCAAAGCATTGGGACTTTTTCTGAAGAGACCTTTGAAAACAAAGTCGACATAAGGTTTAAATAAATCTATACTCATCGCTAGAGACTCCTTTTGGTTTATTTTAGTATCGTTTCACACTAAGTATAGCAAAAGCGAGTCTCTGCTTTTTTATGCTTATTCAAATTGAAGTTTTGATTTTTTATAGCGCTTCACACCATATATAATGAATAATCAATCTATTCTGGTCGATGTAACCCCTCGATAATCTCTTCTGATGTTGCCGATATCCATACGATGCGATTTATAAAGCATTTGATGTATCAGTTCAAGGGTTATAATCGCTTTATATAAAAATCGAAAAAAAATCAAAAAACTGATACACTCACACGAATACTCAATTCAGCCTATGGAAGATCGTATGAGCCTACGTGATGCAGCCTATCAAGCCACTCTTTCTTATCTCAGCGCTTTTGATGATAGAGAGCTTAAAGCTCTTCGATTACATCAACTCATTTTTGAAGAGGTTGAGCGAGGGATCGTTGATGCCGTGTTACAGCGTTGTCAATATAATCAATCTTGGGCGGCGGATGTTCTCGGAATTGCTCGTAATAGTCTACGTAAAAAGATTCAAGAACTTGATATTAATGTTCAGCCGCATCAAACGCGCCGGACGATGCGAGATGAATAATATTCTCATCTTGCTTTCGGCCAGCATTTGAGAGTTTTGTTGCTCTATGAGATTGAAGATTTTTTTTGTAATAAGAATGCAACCCAATCATTTTCTCTATTCATGCATACAACATGCCATCCAAGATCGGTATAACACTTTTGAAAAGCGTCAGCTTGAGTGTGTAATAAGCCTGAAAATATCCCAAAACCATGATCTTTGATGCATTCGGTAAAAATAGATGCTAACTGAATAAGTGGTTCAAATAAAATATTCGCACAGAGAATATCGCTTTTTTTCAGATCTGCAGAATGTTCAACGCCTGTTGATTGTTCGCTATAACCATGTTTTTTGAGATTATCACAAGACGCTCTCATCGCTTGCGCATCATAATCGTGATATTGCACATGAGAGGCTCCCATTTTTAATGCGGCAATGCTTAATATTCCGGAGCCTGATCCAAAATCAATCACAGTTTTTTGCCCACATAGTTCGCGAGTTAAAAACTCCAGGCACAGTTTTGTTGTTTCATGTCGTCCAGTTCCAAAGCCAAGCCCTGGTGGAAGATAAATTATCCCTGGATCGTGAGTTGTAATATCTTCTGGGGCTGTCTCTGGAAGTATCATGATTTCTTTAAGTACAATCGGTTGAGCATATGGTCGATGGTACTCTAACCAATCATCTAACACTGTTTCTTGTGATTGTTGTCCAATTAAACCAATCTCAGATTGAATTTGATGTAAGAATGCTAATGCCGAGTCTTCCTCTGTAAATGTCACGCGCAGTATCGTTTCTTTATCAAGAGGTACTGCTGCAATTTCCGCTGGCCATGCATCATGAGATGGTGGGCGATGGTCAATGCACAGACAACCCATTGACCATGCGATTTCTTCTATAAAGTCTGCCTGATCGGCTGGAATGAGATATTCGATATGCGTTGCATGTAAAGCCATTGTGCGCTCAAAATTAAATTTTAATAATGGCTGTATGATACGGAATATGTATGCAATGCGAAAGAGCTGATATCCTCACTAAAAGAATGAGTGTGTGTTAAGATATGTTGTATCATATTGACCATTAACGAAATCATCCTCTTCCAATATTTTTTGATGAAGTGTTTGGTTTGTTGTTAGTCCATCAAAGACACATTCTGAAAGCGCTTGCCGCATTTTTAATATTGCCTCATACCGACACGATCCGTATGTGATAATTTTTCCAATCATCGAATCATATAAAGGAGTGATTTCAGCTCCAGTGTAGAGATGTGAATCAAACCGCACCCCAAATCCGCCAGGAGCATGGAGCATTTTAAGTTTCCCTGGCATCGGCATATACGTCGCAGGATGTTCAGCGTTTATCCGGCATTCGATAGAATGTCCTTGAAAATGAATATCTTCTTGTTTAATAGGTATACGCTCATTTTGCGCAACTTGAAGTTGAAGTTTCACAAGGTCGCATTGACTAATCATTTCTGAAACCGGATGCTCAACTTGCACGCGGGTATTCATTTCAATGAAATAAAATTCAGAATCTTGATACAAAAATTCTAAAGTTCCAAGTCCACGATAGGCAATCTGGCGACATGCGTGCAAAGCAACTGATAGCATTTTTTCACGAATATGATCTGGAAGATTGACTGGCTGAGCTTCTTCAATAATCTTTTGATAGCGCCTTTGAATAGAGCACTCTCTCAATCCAATATGCAGCACTTGTCCATGCCCATCCCCTAAAACTTGCACTTCAAGATGGCGTGGGTGGGATAAATATTTTTCTAAATAAACCTGAGAGTCATGAAAAGCCTGTAGTGCATGATGCTGCACTGCCCGAATTTGACTTAATAGCTCAGCTCGATCGTAGACAATTTGCATCCCTTTTCCGCCGCCACCTGCAGATGCTTTAATAAGAAGTGGATAGCCTATTCGATCGGCTTGCTCATAAATCGGTGTAAGATCATCTTCAATTCCAACTGCAGCAGTCCCTGGAATGCATGGAACTCCCTGAGACATCATAAATGCCCTTGCTTTGGATTTATTGCCCATCAGATCTATTGAATCTGCGCGTGCTCCTATAAAAATAAAACCTTCTTTTTCAACTAAATCTGCGAAATTCGCATTTTCTGATAGAAATCCATAACCTGGATGAATATACCGAGCTTTTGTTATTCGAGCAGCTTCTATTAAAGCTTGGGGATTCATATAGCTTTTATTTGATTGTCCCGGCCCTACACATACACTTTCATCCGCACTCCGAACCGGGAGGCTCATCCGATCGGCTTGACTATGGATCATAACGGGAGAGAGATTGGTAAGGCGTGCAGCTCGTAAAATTCGGAGAGCAATTTCACCTCTATTTGCAATAAGTATCTTATCTTTCATGGCTCTATCCTAAGCGTTATAGTGGTTTTAAGATGATCAATGCCTGATCCCATTCCACTCCTTGCGCATTTTCTATCAGTATCGACTCCACTGTTCCTGAGATTGGCGCCGTAATTAATGTTAAAACTTTCATCGATTCAATCAATCCTAATGGATCGCCTTCAGAGACTTTTTGCCCTACAGTACATAATGGCGTCGCTCCTGGCTCAGTTGCTCGATAAAATGTTCCAACTAGAGGCGATCGGACTGCCAGTCCAATATTTTCTGTCTGTGTTGGGGGTGTCGTGTTTTCAATAGGCGCACAATAATATTCTTTGGGCAAACAATCGTTCTTGGCTGTCTGGAAAATCGGCTCTCCAGATGGAGCTTTGCATATGATTTTTCCTTGTGGGGATTCAATATGCAGCTCTTGTAGCCCGAACTGCTTAAATAAAACAATAAGTTGCTCTACATATTTGATATCCATATACCATGCTCCATACCTGTGTTACTGTGTCTTTTGTCACATTCTCAACATGACATAATTTGTACTGAATTGTCCAATATTCAGTCAGTAATGAAATTTAAACAGAAAAGCACTCATCGAAGATTGATAAATACTTAAACATGATTTTGAATCAACAGTATGCTTCGCGTTTAAGATCCGGTACAATAGGTCTTTGCTTTTTAATTGTACGCTGTAAGATAGGATAGGCATGAGATGAACCGTGCATTTTGGTCGCGAGTTTCCGGTATTAAGGATTTTTTCTTTCCCATTAAATCAAATGAGTGGGGGCTTTTTTTGCCACTGATTTGTATGTTCTTCTTGATTTCTTTTTGCTATTCATTTTTGCGAACATCAAAGGATATTCTCGTTATTTCACGCGGAGGTGCTGAGATCTTATCTGCTCTTAAGCTATATTGCGTTTTACCTAGTGCGTTGTTATACACGAGTTATTACGCAGTATTGTGCGATCGCTTACCACGTTTTTATATCTATTATTTTGCGCTATTGCCGTTCTTGGTGTATTACGCATTGTTTTATTTCGTCTTTTTCCCTCTTCAATTATGGACGACGCCGGAAGTTATTGTAGGTTGGTTACAGTACGCTGGACTCCCTTCGGGTGCAATCGCGGCTATGCGTCCAATGTGCGCTGTCATCGCTTATTGGCCATTTTCTTTATATTATGTTATGGCTGAGCTGTGGGGTAGTGCTGGTATGTCCTTGCTTTTTTGGGGATTTACCAATAGTTTAGTGAGCTTTTCGCAGGCCAAAAGGATATATGCTCTCTTAGGGATTGGAGCAAACCTCGGTTTGATGGCCACTGGACCTTATATTCATCAATTGGCCGAGTGGAGTGGCCACAATTATGCGCAGATGGTGGAGTGGTTAATGCTCACCTTTATTCTTGCAGTTGGTTGTATTGCTGCTCTTTATACATATGTTGAGTCAAACTATCGCCAATATCGACCTTTTGACCCAAATGGTCTATCACATCCAGAAAGACTCAGTTGGTTTGAGGCTATCGATCTTGTTATTCGCTCAAAACATCTTTTGTTGATTGCTGTTCTTGTGATGAGCTACGGGCTATCGATCAATTTGGTTGAAATCGTTTGGAAGTCCCAGCTCACAAAATATTTCTTAACATCAGCCCCAGACCTAAATCAGGGTCAAGCTATGATGCAAAAATTCTCGGCTGATACGAATATGATGACCGGTATTGTTTCAATATTTTTCATTTTATTTGTTTCAACACATGCAGAGCGCGTATTTGGATGGACAGTGACAGCTCTCATGACCCCTGTGATTCTTCTTGTGATGGGAATTGTGTTTTTTGCAATTTCATTCTCTATGCAATATCCAGAATCAGGCCTTGGGATCGTTTTTGCTATTCAATCTTTTGCCGATCCTTTATACCTCTGCGTGCTTGTTGGTGCCTTGCAAAATGTTCTCTCTAAAGCAGCAAAATATTCTTTATTCGATCCAACGAAAGAAAAAGCCTACTTTCCACTATCCGATGATGAACGCACAAAAGGAAAAAGTGCAGTCGATGTCTTAGGAGCTCGATTTGGAAAAGCGATGGGTTCATTTGTTCAGCAAGTGATTATCTTGTTTTTTGGTTCGCTTTCGGCTGGGTTCTATCTGTTAGGCTTTGTGATTATCGCTGCGTGTTGTGCTTGGATTGCTTCAGCTGTCTTATTAGGACGCCGATTAGTCGCCTTCGAAGAACAACAGAACTAAAAAAATGAAAAAATTTTTGTATCACTCTCTTGAATTGCGCGGTATCATCACCATCTAATGAACCAGAGATTTGAGTATCATGTCGATATTCATTGTATTTTAGTTATCATTACGCAATAGGAGATATCTGTTATGAAAGCCGTTGAAATTGCATCGATTCAACCACTCAGAGATGGAATGATTGTAAAACGCGAAGAAAGCCAACAGACAACCGCAGGCGGAATTGTTCTTCCTGGCAATGCGCAAGAAACTTCTCAATGGGGAGTTGTTGTTAAAGTTGGTCCAGGAAAAAGATGTGGTTCGTCCGGTAATCTTTGTCCCATGGCTGTAAAAGCTGGCGATCGTGTCCTTTTCGGTCAATATGCAGGTACAAAATTTAAAGTCGATCATGTTGAATATCTTCTTTTGAAAGAAGATGATGTGATGGCTGTATCCGCATCCTAATTCATTTTGTATATTCAAAAGTTATAACATATATCTAGAAAGGACTTTTTATTATGGCAGCAAAAAATATTACATTTGATATTGAAGCACGAAAAGCAGGCTTAATTGGTGTTGAAAAACTTTACAACGCTGTAAAAACAACACTTGGTCCAAAAGGACGTAACGTTTTGATTGAGAAGTCTTTTGGTGGTCCTTTGATTACAAAAGATGGTGCAACTGTTGCAGAAAACTTTTCTCTATCAAATCCAGAAGAAGAAATTTTTGCTCAACTCGCACGCAGTGTTGCTGCAAAAACAGCAGAAGATGCGGGCGATGGTACAACAACAGCAACTGTTTTGACCTATGCAATTTTCTCTGAAGGAAATAAAGCTGTAGCGGCTGGTATGAATCCTATGGATTTGAAGCGCGGGATCGATCTTGCGACTGAAAAAGTCATCGGCGCTCTTAAAGAGATGTCTGTTCCTTGCGCTGACTCTAAAGCCATTGCTCAAGTCGGAACAATTTCTGCAAACTCCGACCAAACTATTGGTCAGCTTATTGCTGAAGCTATGGAACGCGTTGGCAAAGAAGGTGTTATCACCGTCGAAGATGGAAGTGGATTGCATGATGAACTTTCCGTTGTAGAAGGAATGCAGTTTGACCGTGGTTATTTGTCACCATACTTTGTTAATAACCAACAAACCATGAGTGCTGAGCTCGATCATCCATTTATCTTGCTTGTTGATAAAAAGGTGTCATCTATTCGTGAACTGATTCCTGTTCTCGAAGGTGTAGCAAAATCAAGCCGCAGTCTATTGATTATCGCTGAAGATGTTGATGGAGAAGCTCTTGCTACTCTCGTCGTCAATACAATTCGTGGTATTGTCAAAGTGTGTGCAGTAAAAGCCCCAGGATTTGGCGATCGTCGTAAAGCGATGATGCAAGACATTGCAGTTTTAACAAACGCACAAGTGATTTCAGAAGAAGTTGGTCTATCTCTTGATGCTGCTTCCATTGAACATCTAGGAACCGCAAAACGTGTTGTAGTCACAAAAGAACATACAACAATTATTGATGGTTCAGGTGCATCTGATGCAATTAATGCACGTACCGAATTACTTCGTCATGAGCTCAGCCTAGCAACTTCTGATTATGACAAAGAAAAAATTCAAGAACGTATTGCCAAACTTGCTGGCGGTGTTGCAGTTATCAAAGTTGGTGCTGCTACTGAAGTCGAAATGAAAGAAAAGAAAGCTCGTGTTGACGATGCATTACATGCAACACGTGCTGCAGTCGCAGAAGGCGTTGTTCCTGGTGGTGGAGTTGCTCTTGTTCGTGCAATTTCAGCTCTAGATAATCTTGTTGCTCCTTCTCGCGATCAGCAAGTCGGTGTTGATATCGTACGCCGTGCGATCCAAGAACCTCTTCGTCAAATCGTTTATAATGCAGGCGAAGAAGCTCCTGTCGTATTACATAATGTCCTTCAAGGTAAAGGATATTATGGATATAATGCGGCTCAATCAACTTACGGCGATATGATTGAAATGGGTATTATCGACCCAACCAAAGTCACTCGTACAGCTCTTCAAAACGCCGCAAGCTGTGCTGGTATGATGATCACAACTCAATGTGTCATGGTTGATTTGCCAAAAGAACAAAAAGATTCCGATGGTGCTGCTGGAATGGGTGGCATGGGCGGAATGGGTGGTATGGGCGGAATGATGTAATAATTCTATCTGTTTATCACTTCTCAATAAAAAAAGGCCGCAAATGCGGCCTTTTCTTTTTCTCAATCTAAAAAAATGAATCAAAAGAATTTATTCAATTGAGATTAAGGCATGAGCAGATTCGTTCTGATTAACCAAATCTTGTACTTCATGAATAGTAATAAAGATTTTTTCAAGACGATCTTGAATACTATCTCGTTCTTCTTGGCACTGTGCTAATTGGTCGCGTAGTAATTGGTTTTCTTCACGTAGTTTTTCAATCGTATCGGTGAGTTGCTGATGCACATCAATCATTTCGATAACTTTTGACTCAATTTTCTCTAGAATATTCATGTAATAACACTCCTTTTATTGACATAATATTTTCTTGTAATTTATTGTAGTCAATTTATAGTCATGATATGCGCAAGTACTCCAATATGGTTAACAAGTTGATTTTAATGAAAAATGAAAATCCCTGTAAAAATCCATAAAGAGCCGGTTTTTATGCAGAGAGAGTGCATATAGACGTTGTGCATCCCGTTAAAATTGTGTATGATAACAGTCAGCTGTATGACAAGTGTCTGTGGTTCAATCCGCTAGGTCCGAAAGGAAGCAACGGCAATCATGGCCTGTGTTATACAGCCTATATATCTTTAGGAGACAAGCTCTGTGATACTCCCAATGGCTCGAGCAATGCGGCCAAAAACATTTTCCGATCTGCATGGTCATCAAGAAATTGTTACTGCACTCAAAAGTATTCTTGTTCCTACTCTCAAACATCAAACCTTTCTTTTTTCAGGCCCAAAGGGTATTGGAAAAACAACATTTGCGCGACTTATTGGCCAAACATTACTTTGCCCCAACCGCAGTGAAAATAACGATCCTTGCGGATCG
>VGTX01000025.1 GCA_016874315.1 Gammaproteobacteria bacterium
TTGTTTACAGCTTTTGCAACATCAGCGGTAACTGTTCCTGTTTTTGGGTTTGGCATCAAGCCTTTTGGCCCTAAAACACGTGCAAGCTTACCGACATGTCCCATTGCATCTGGTGATGCGATAAGAAGATCGAAATCGAACTTTCCAGCTTGTGCATCTTGAAGGATTTTTTCTGCTAAATCAGCAAAACCAACAACATCTGCGCCAGCATCAAGAGCTTTTTGAACGTTTTCGCCTTGGGTCATAACAGCAACGCGAATTTTTCGACCTGTTCCACAAGGAAGAACGGAGGAACCGCGCACAGTTTGTGCGGAGTTACGTGCATCAATTCCAAGTGTAAAGACAATATTGATGGTTGGATCGAACTTTTCGGTCGAATATTCTCTAACGAGATTCAATGCTGCATCAATTGCATATGTCTTAGAGCGATCGAGCTCTTTATGTTTCTTTTGACGTTTTGTTTCGTAAGCCATGATTACTCCACTCCCTCTACTTTAACACCCATGCTTCTTGCTGAACCAGCAATAGTACGTACAGCGGCATCAATGCTTGATGCTGTCAAATCAGGCTCTTTCATCTTTGCAATTTCAACTAATTGCGCACGATTCAATGTTCCTACAAAGTCAGAATGTGGCTTTGCTGAACCAGACTTGATACCTAGAGCTTTTTTAATAAAATAAGTCGCTGGAGGTGTTTTGTATGCAAGGGTAAAGCTACGATCGTTGTAAATCGTTACAACAACAGGCAGCGGAGTGCCCTTTTCGAATTTAGCTGTATCTGCATTAAATGTCTTACAGAACTCCATCAAATTTACACCGGTTGGACCAAGTGCTGTACCAACTGGTGGTGCAGGGGTGGCCGATCCGGCTGGGAGCTGAAGTTTTTTTACTTGTGTAATCTTCTTTGCCATAACAATGGATCCTATTTATGAGTGTTAACGTTAAGAGCGTATAGCCATTCACACAGCTAAACGCTCTCGACTTCCCTTTTTTTTAACGCATTAAAAAAAATTAAGAACTTTTTTCAACTTGAATAAAATCAAGCTCAACAGGCGTGGAACGTCCGAAAATGACCACGGCAACTTGCAAACGGTTTTTATCATAATCAATATGATCGACCGCACCTGTAAAGTCAGTGAATGGTCCTTCTTTAATACGGACCACTTCACCAACTTCGTATAAAACTTTAGGACGAGGTTTATCAGTCACCTCTTTCACACGCGAAAGAATACGTGCAGCTTCTTGCTCACTTAAAGCTGTTGGCTCACCGGATTTTCCTCCAACAAACCCCATAACTTTTGGCAGTTTACGCACAATATGCCAAATATTTGTTGTCATACGCACTTGAGCCAAAATATAGCCAGGGTAAAAGCGTCGCTCAGACTTTTTACGCTGCCCCTTCTTCATTTCGATAACTTCTTCGGTAGGGACAAGAATCTGGCCAAATGAATCTTCTAATTCATAGAATTCTATCGCTTTTTTTAGATGTTCAACCGCGGTTTTTTCTGAACCAGCAATTGATTGGATAACGTACCACTTTAATTCAGGAAGAGCTTCATTCATAACGACACAACCTAATGGAATTGATTTAATAAGAAGGACAATACCCGAGTGATAATTTGATCAATCACCCACCAAAATACTGCACTGAGCGCCACGGCTACAGCAACAATGACAACAAAACGAAGAGTTTCGCCTGCATTAGGCCACTCAATTCGCTTAATTTCACGACGCATTTCTGTAGCAAAGCTGACGATAGCGGATTGACGATTTGTATTCAATGCTACCCAACCCCACAAAAGTGCGACCATTATCAAAACGATTGGTTGATACATATACTGCACGATAATCCCTGGAGATTTTATGCAAATATCAAACAAACTTAAATTTGCATAAATCAAAATAGGAAGCGCGCCTCCTAATAAAATTAACGAAAATAGAAAGTCCGCGCGGAAATCGAAAGAAGATCCATCTTTATAAAAAGAGCGCGCAACCCAACTTAATCCGGCAATTGCACAAAAAACAGCGACGACAGTGAACGGCATGTAGCACGCGAAAAGACCTATAAACAGTGCTATCGAGGGTGTTCTTTTGCTAAGCTTTATAGATTCACCAAATTTAGGAAGTATGCAAAACAAAGCAGAAAGGATAGTTATAATTCTAAATGACATGTCAAATGAGCCAAAATCAAGACTCACCGATGTGACGGGCATGAACAAAGGCATTGTGTGCAACATCATCGCAAAAACAACTGAAAATATACAGGCAATATACATTATTGCAAATAAATAACTTGCTCTTCGTAGAACAAAATCAGATGCTGGCTTAAAAAAAGCTGGTGCGAATGTGCTCATTGTTTCAAATACTCCGAGATTTTTTGAAAATGAAAAGATATATATTCAAAAGACATAATATATCTTATTTTGCTATATGGAGTAAATAATTAACTAGAAATATATTGTTAAAATATCTTTACAATATGAATTTATGAATTATAAATGCTGGAGAAAAGTTCTCAAAAACTAAATTAATCATTCGCAATCAAAGTGAGCTTAAATCTCAAATAATTATTGAAAAACTGAAGCCCCCATCTTTTTCTTAAGAATAGGCATCAGAATATAAGTAAAATTTGAAGATTATTTTCAAAGTCTACTGTATTAACCAGCTATTCGAACCGATTATATTCATGAGCCTTAATGATCGTGTTAAGTTCATCACATGCATATACATGCACATCATTTTCTTTTCCTGATATTAAATTTATAGTGGCGTTTTTTAAAATTCGCTGATATTCAAAACCAAGAAATTCAGGAATTCTCATAGATGAATCATTGCCATTCTCGCAATGAATATAGACTGTTTTAAATCCTTGGGTTGCCAAAAGATAGTGAGTAAAAAAACCAACTGCCTCTCGCATATTTCCTTGCTTTTGAAAAGATTTTCTCATCCAATAACCAAGCTCACACGATTTTTTGTAATAATCGATATGATGCGCTGATAACTCACCAATTAACGTGTCAGTTTTCTTATCAAAAACACCGTAAGCTCGCACTGTACTGCAAGGTGTGTTGAATCGTGCAATATGATGCTCTAAACGAATTTGAGCATTAGATAACTCAAATGGTATAACACCCCAATCCATCCATGCATGTAATTCATCCAATGTTTCACAGATTGCCTCCTTTAATAAAGGAGCTTCGTCTAATTTAATAAGACGCATATACAATCTTTGTGACTCTATTCTTGGGTGAAATTGTAACATTTGTTTAAAAACTCAATCGTTTTATAAATAATAGTGCAAAAGGCAAAAAAATATCACCGAAGCCTTCGCAAAAAGGCATCAGTGATATTCTTTATACTCACTCGATCTGAAAGCTTCCTATCCAAACTCAATCATATATGGCTTGGAAGAAATGAAATCAGCATCTAATATTAGGCTGCTTGCGCTTTACGCTCTTCAGCCAATTTAGTTGCTGCTTCATACTCACGACCAAGTGCTTTAACAGCATAAATCCACATAACCAAAATTAAGCCACAAAGAACAGCTAGAATTGGTGTTGCTTCAGAGAATGTGTATGAAGGGAAAATCAAGAAGATCAGGGATAATAAGAATCCACCACCTGACTTACCTAAACGACCACCAATCACCTCAACAGCAGACATACCTTTTGTTTTTAATTCATCATCAAGTGGCATATACGCCATTTTTTGTGTTGAATCAAACAATGAGTACTTCGTCGCTTTACTTAGGATATTCTGCATAGCTCCAATCATTACAGCCCAGAAAAGTAGATCGCTTGCTGCAACAAATGACATAATCGCAGCATCACCTTTCGATGCAAAAATGAATAAGAAGAAGAAGAATCCGGTAACTAAAATCATTGCAGGGGTTAAGATCGCAGCCGTGGTCCAGTTTACAAGACGCAAAATATTTGTTCCGATAAGCATGAACAAGATTGCAGCTACACCTTGGTAAGCCTGGAATCCACCCATAAAGGCCACATAAGCCTCTTTAGTTGGATATAGCGCTTTTACACGATCTTTCCATACGCCTTCAATTAAGATCGTAGAAATTCCGTAAGATACAAGCAGAATTGTTAACAGTCCCAAATAGCGTGAAGTCAATATCACTTTGAAACTTTGAGCAAGTCCTGGTTTACTTTTCTTTTTCTTCGGTGCGCCAGGAGCAGCAGTGTCTACTAACGCTGGATTAGTTGCAACAACTAATTGAGTCCAAGCATAAAGAGCTACCATCACCAAAGCACTTAGAATGAGTCCACTTAAAACAAACATAAATCCTTGTTGAGCTGCATCAGCCTCAAGATCTTGTTTCAAAAATGTGGTCAAAACATATCCTGTTAATAACAGTCCAAAGTTTCCAACAAATCCAAACATAGAGTAAAAACGCTTCGCTTCAGAAGGACGAGTTACTTCGTTTGCAAGTTGCCAGAAAAACAACGATACCATCATTGAGCCCCAAAGCTCTGAAATGATATAGAACGATGCATAGGTCCAGTTTTGCAAAATACGGAATATCCATTTCAATCTTGGAACAGCTGTAATCCAACCCTGCACAGTTG
Source organism: Gammaproteobacteria bacterium (assembly GCA_016874315.1). Taxonomy (GTDB): domain Bacteria; phylum Pseudomonadota; class Gammaproteobacteria; order Berkiellales; family Berkiellaceae; genus LLD-282. Next base: position 4,580 of record VGTX01000025.1, read on the forward strand.
CGTCGCTAATTCTATAGCTTTCTATGCTTGGGAATAAAACATATGTAAAAAGAATGAAGTATCCAATAAAAAATCCAGCAAACACATAGAAAACCTTTTTAGAATCCATATGGTTACACAGAATGGTGTAAATCATCGTCGCAATAATAGCAGACGGTAATACAAAGCATGTCTTCAAAAATCCTAAAGCCTCTGCCCCAATAGATGTCACAATAAAACCATCTTTTACGGAGCGCAATAAGGAGTAATTGAAAAGAATACACATCATCATGAACGCAAGAGGAAGGAATTTTTGATGTTCAATCCCATAAATCGGCCATAACACCTGACGAGCATAACTACGAATTGATTTCATATACATTTCTCTTAAGCTGTTAATAATAAATTTTCCAACTGACTCATTAACACATTTTTATGTTAAAAAGTCAAAGTACTCGAAGAGTTATTATATTGTACAAACTCTATTTTTCAACAGTCAAGCGCTATTAGAAATTCTCTAATCACTAAGTTAACATCACATATCTAAAACTAATCGATCTTGCAAGGAAATAGAGCTCGATCCATCTTTATGTAGATTTATTTTCGGCGTGAGAACATTCATTCCACTTTTCATTGATTCTTTTAAAAGCTTAATTGTATCGCCTGCTGGCTGCGGAACCAGCCCAATTTCATCTACATCAGAGTGCAATATCAAAAAAATCAGAGTTGCTTTCTGACCCGATCGTCGATAGCTCAAAGCATCAATCAAAGGATCGAACATCCAATACGAGGGTGGATATCCGAAGAGAAAAGTATTTTCATTATGAACTTCCATAATGGGATAAAATATCACTAAATGTGGTTGAAAATTTTTTGTCATTAACTCTAGACGTAAATCGTTAACACAAGAAATTGCAGGAATTTGTCCAAATTTATAACTACAAAGCGAATGCAGATCAAGAATATCCTCCCGCAAAGCCTTTTCTAATACCCATTCAATTGATTGTGTTACATTTGTCATAATTACGGCATGAGAATCAGTCTCAACATATTCAACCATATATGGTATTTTTCTAAACGGCTCCCTCTCGGATAGCCATAATTTTGCATTAGGGATCTCAAATGGGCTTGTTTGAATGAGATTGCTCGCAATAGAATTAATATTTCTAGACTGCCCATTTTCTTCGATAGAACATTGAATTAAAAAACGATCTGATACAGATACAAAGTTTGCGGATATACATTTTGAAAGATTGCTTTGCATAACTTACTGTCATTACTGAAATTCGATACTTTTCATATCGGTCATTTTTTTTAAAAAACTCCAAATGTTGCGTAATTTATTAAATAAAATGATTTTTTTAATTTTTTTTACATTTTTAATCTCTATTCTAAAATTGCTATATACGCCAACATCTGTTATAGAGTTTTTATCCATACAACTCTCCAACATAAGGACCGGAGGTTTATATTATGGCAAAGTCGCATTTTACGTCGTCTGTTTTAGACACAGGATTTCACCCGAGTTTGATTGCTTCAGATGACTACATGTCCCCACATACATTGAGTCTTTTTCGTGAGTTCCTGATTTTATGGAAAAAAAGTGTTCTTGCAGAATCTCAACAACATCTTGAGGGTATCCGAGAAGACGTTAATCAAGTTTCTTCAGATCTATCAGACCAAGCATCTTATGAAGAAAATTGACGATGCACTCCTTCTTGTCGAAAAGGGTGATTATGGATTTTGCATGGAGTGCGGAATAGAAATCGGCTACGAACGAATGATTGCACGCCCTACGGCTGAAATGTGTATCGACTGTCAAACAGCTACAGAGCTCAAAGAGCGTCACACAGGTCACTCATCTGAATATTCAGATGAAAATTAACCAATGAACTTATGGCTGCGGTTAGTTTGGATTCTTATTAAGTGCTTCTTTAGGGGAGCACGCACAACCCCAGATCATATCGTCCATACTCATTTTAGAGTGGGGTGGCTTGATTGCGATTTAAATCACCATCTCACAAATTCGCGATATGCAAGTTTTATGGATTTAGCTAGACTATCCTTTTTTTCAGACACTGGCTTATGGGCATCGTTGAAAAAAAGATCTGCTTTTCCAATACTGCAAAGCATTGAAATCTCTTTTATAAAACCAATATACCCAGGATCGCGAGTAACGATTGCAACCTCGATTATCGGGTATGATGATAAATACTGCTACATTAATCAAACATTTTTACTGAATAATCAAATTGCAACCACCGCACGTGTTAGGGCAATTTTAGTGGATCATAAAAATAATATTCATTCACCCAAAGAAGTTCTCGGTTTATACTTTGATGAAAACAAGCTACCGGATAGTGTATTGCGATGGAAAGAATATTTGCTCGCCAAAATCAAAGAAACATCTTAGCAAAAATCATCCTATTGGGAACGTGCTTTTTATTACTTTTTGTAACTTATGGTCTCCTAACGTACTCATCCTATAGCAATATCGCAAAACTCATTACAGCACCGATTAATCCTGAAACATCGAGTTCTTTTGCTATTTTTAAAATCGATCCCATCCGCCAACAAATATCCGATCCACTTACAGGAGTCATAGGCTATGGTAATCAGTTATACCGAGTTGTTTCTCGATACTCACGACTTGCAGCAAGCCAAAAAGAGCTCATCCTAATTCCAGTTCCATTGCTTGATAGTACAGTAACTCAGCGTAGCTATTCACTGATGCAGCTAAACTCAACAACTCTCGGGCACACAGAATTATATGATGATCACTATAAAATTGATATTAAGTATATACCTGAAGATTTTTTTCAAGAACGTCCAGATTTGATATATGTCCCACCGAAATCACCAACCGATCGATGGCAGCAAATTCAAAGAAATACTCTTTTTATTGGAGCAGATCCTGCCCATCCCGCTGATGGGAATTATGAAATCACTTATCACACAATGGTTGTACCAAGCTTTATTGTGATAGGTGCGGTCAATAATGAGCACATAATCACACCTCGATATATCGTTGCTGATCGAAAAATGATCAATTCAATGGATAGCATTGAATATGTTAGGAACCAAATCATCATGCAACATAAACAGATCACAACCCTCTTTAGTAATCTTCTGTTATTTTCCTTCGTATTAGTTCTAATAATTAGTCTTAGAGAATTTACTCCACCACTAACTTATAAAACCATGTGGAAGAAAATTATGAGACTGCAAAAATATGATATTTTTCTTATTCCATTGATAATTTTTATTCCTCAGACTTTAACGGCCGCAACCTACAGCAGCGCTGCTTTTATTGGATATCTTGGATTGCGCTTATTATTATCACGAGCGAAACTCATCATCCAACAAGAGCGGATCTATCTCTATGGATAAGAAAATATTTTTTAAGGATCGATTTTTCTCGATAATGTCCTGCATTTTTTTGATTCGAGAGGCCCTTAATGCTCGAGATTGCTCTTGAATAATGCAATATACTCTCCAATAAGGCCCTCTTTTTGCAGGAAAATCCATAAATGGCCCTTCCCACTCATATAAACATTTTGATGCTTTTAGATAGTTTCGTATTTTTAACATCAAATCTGAAATTTCCTTGCCTTGAAAGTAAATTTTTGCAAAAAAAGCGGTATTTTTTTCAATATACGTTGTGACATATTGATGATAATGATGGTCACAAAGCATTTTAATTTTAGGATCGCACTCCTCGCCCTGCGCAATTGGCAAAATAACACGCCCAGGCAAATGCCTTCCGCATCGCCCAGCTGTTTGTAAAATATTTTGAGCAAGTTGAGGAGTCAATTGATTCCGCAATGCATACGCACTCATTAATAAAACAACGAGTGTTACATAAGGCCAATCGTGCCCTTTACTTAACATCTGAGTGCCAATAATAATTCCTGCACCAGGTTGTGCAATTGCCTCAAAAACCTTTTTGGCTTGCTTTGGTGTCTTTACATGATCTGTATCAACCAGATACTGTGGTGTCTTTGGAAATACTTCTTGTAAAAACTCAGCCAATCTTTCTGTTCCAAAACCTAACGGTGTCATAGGGCTTGCACAAGAGCGACAGGTAATATTATAACTCGAAGCACGTCCACAGTGATGACAAATTAATTGATTAGCATCTTTATGGTGTACAAAATAAGCATTTTCACATCCAGGGCATGTCAAAAAAATACGACATGATTCACACCAGAATCTAGGGGTATACCCGCGTTGATTTAAGTACACAAGAACTTTTCGATCTTCCAGTAAGACATCGCGAATAACTTTTAATACACGTTGATCAATAGGCTGCTCAATTGTTGGTGGACTGCACAACCAAGGTTCAATTGGCGGGACAGGATGACCTGTTGCACGCTGAGTCAATACAACTCGTGCCATATTATGATCGGATTTTTCCAGTAAGAATTTAGGGGTTGGCGTAGCACTGCCTAAAATACATATGCATTGATTCTGATGAGCGAGAAATATGGCTAAATCTCGAGCATGGTACCTAAATTCACCCTCCGTTTGTTTATATGACTGATCGTGCTCCTCATCAACAATAACACAACTTATATTTGATAGCGGCATAAAAAGAGCAGATCGCGCCCCCACAAGAATAACACCTTTATCTTTTTGCTGTACTAATCGAGCAATAGCTGCGCGTTTTTTAGGACTAATCTGTGAGTGCACACAGCAAACATCCTCTCCAAAATACGATTCTAACGTATACATCACTTGATGTGATAAATGAATTTCAGGAACAAGATAGAGAATATTTCCATAATTACGCCAATAGGCTATTGCTTCAAAATAGCAGCGCGATTTACCGCTGCCAGTTACACCATCAATTAATATTTTAAAAAATCTTTTTTCAATATTTAGAATTTTCTCTACAACAGGAATTTGCTCTATTGTTAAAGGCACTAAAGACATTCGATCTTGTAAGGGTTTTTCCCGATCGGTCTTTTTAGAGGCAGCTTGATTATTATCTTCAAGCAGCAATCGTCGATGTGCAGTTGAAATCGCAACTTGCAAGACTGTCTGAATGGGGGCATGATAATAAGAGGCAGCAAATTCTAAAAAGAGACGGAATTGATCGAGAAATGCA
>VGTX01000026.1 GCA_016874315.1 Gammaproteobacteria bacterium
TGTTTGGTTGATGGATTAAAATTTATTTATCATCATGTTATTCCTCTCATTATGCAAATTGGCCCGCTACAAAACCAGAAGCCCATGCCCACTGAAAATTATAACCGCCTAGCCAACCAGTTACATCGACTACTTCACCGATAAAATATAAGCCAGGAACTTTAATGACTTCCATTGTTTTTGAAGAAAGTTCTTTGGTATCGAGTCCGCCTGCAGTCACTTCAGCTTTTCGGTAGCCTTCATTTCCTGCGATTTCGAGACAAAATACTTTGAATTGAGCGACAATTTTTCTAAGGGCTTCATTTGAGAGGTCTGTAATAGATCTTGTCAGATCGGAGTTGCGCTCAGCAAAATAATCAACCAGTCTGTTAGGAAGGAGGGTTCTAAGATGACTGAGGGGTGTTTTTTTACTTTTACGGTTGATCTTGAAAAATTCCTCGAGATTATCATACGGCAATAAATCAATCTGAATTGTATGGGGTGCACTTTCTGGCTCTAAATAAGAAGAGATTTGTAATATCGCTGGACCACTTAATCCCCGATGTGTAATTAAAATATTTTCTAGAAAAACGCGTTTATTAAAAGAAACATATGCAGGTGCGGATAGCCCACTCAGGCCTTTTAAAGCGCTCAGTTCTTCTTCATGGAGTAACAGAGGGACGAGAGCTGGCCTGGGTGGGATAATATTTAAATTAAATTGCTCTGCAATTTTGTAGCCGAAATCGGATGCACCAATTTGAGGAATCGATAAACCGCCGGTAGCAATAACCAATGATTGCGATTCGAATGGGCCTAATGAGGTTTTTAAGTAAAACTTACGATCGGCCCCCTTCTCCAATTCAGAGATCGTGCACTGTGTTTTGATCTCAACATGATATTGATGTGCAAGGTCTAAAAACATTTGAATGATTTGCTGTGCAGAATGATCGCAAAATAGTTGACCAAGCGTTTTTTCATGGTAACTGATATTATCCGATGGCTTATAGCGTGCTAATGCTGACCGCACAAAATGTGGATTATCAGATAGGTATTGTGCAGGCGTTGTGTGAATATTTGTAAAATTACAACGACCACCTCCTGAAATTCGAATTTTCTCACCGATTTTTGTGGTGTGTTCAAGAAGGAGTGTTCGTCGACCTCTTTTTCCACACTCCACAGCAGCCATAAGCCCAGCGGCTCCTGCCCCAATAATAATAACATCATATGAATTTGAAAAATCGGAGCTCTGCATAAATAATATCAGCTAGTAATAATCAAAAGGTATCTAATCGGATATTCTATCACATGAAGTGCACAACGTCTTTTCTCGGGCGAAGTTTAAAAATAAAATGGTTCTCAAATAGAATCATCGTGATAACATGGAATGCAATCAATAAAAGAAATTTCTAAGCTTTATATAACATGATTATTTGGATTGATGGGGATGCATGCCCTAATAAAATAAAAGAATTGATTTTTCGAACAGCTATCAGGCTCAATATATGTGCTTATCTTGTATCAAATCATTTAAGCGCAATACCTCCATCACCGTATATAAAGTATGTGCAGGTGCCTCAGGGTTTCGATCAGGCTGATAACTATATTATGCAACATGTGAAAAAAAATCAGTTAGTCATCACAAATGATATTATCCTTGCCGATCGAGTCGTGCGCGAAAATGCATTAGCCTTGAACACTAGGGGAAAGCTATATTCTGCGAATAATATTAATCAAATTTTGGCAATCAGAAATTTGAATGAAACGCTCAGGGAAAGCGGTATGATTAGCTCAAAAGAATCATCGCTTAGTGCGATGGATATTAAAAACTTTGCAAATATATTCGATAAAATCATCACTCAGCTCATGAAAAACTCTTAATTCAAGGGAGTGAACTGCTATTTTTTTTAAATCCCATATCTTAACGAGACATTTTTAAAAAACGCTAACACTCACATTAAAAAATCGAAATTCTATCCTACATATAGAGCAGAATCACTCCAAAAGGATATGAATATGAATGGTAATTTAAAAAATCAGAAAATAATGGATAAGAGCCCAGCAATCACCTTTATGGCTGTAGGGGCATTCGCAATGGTTGCGGGAATAGCATTTTCTTTCACAGGGGTCGGATTATTATTGGGAGGATCTATTGCGTTGATTGGTGCCACTTATTTTTGGATGGGAATGCGCACATTTATTAACGATCATTCTGTAAAAAATCGTGTAGATTTGAGCTTTATTACCGGTGCATCGTTGACTGCACTCATAATTGGATTCAATCCAGTCTTTATTATCACCGTGGCTGCTGTCACAGGACTGTCTTTATCTTATGATAAATTTTTCTCAAATACGTTGAAAGAGCATAAGGCCGCGACTATCCACGATGACTCATTCTTACCCAATGATGATGGGATTGTCAAAACCCAAACAAAGAGAAAGCTAAAATAATTCTTTAAATTCAATAGGATAAATCAATAAATGCATTGACACTTTGAGTTTTTATGATTTAATATCGTATTATCAATATGATATTGCGGTAAATAAATATGAAACAGCTAAGCCAGAAAGCACTCAGCTCATGCACTGGGGGGTATTCTAAGACAGCACAGGTAGATTTCTCTTATACCCATTCGAAAATTGAACATAGTTTTGGAGAAAGCTGTGTCATGTATTTTCAAGGAGATAGTAAGCGCCCTACATTAGTCGTTGGGGAATTTTCTGGAGTGCATATCCATCCTAGCATGTTTTCTGATGCCGATCGGGATAAAATGATTGCAGCAGGTATTGATGGAAACATGTATGCCACAAGTCGTCAATATCGTGTGTATACAACTGGTCAAAATTCTGGTGTGATTGAGCTCACGTGTTTCTTTGATAATTAAGCATCCGACTTCTTAACGCAGTAATATTAAAAAATAGCCTGCATTAAGATACGGCTACTTTTTATGAAAATTTCTTTTATAGGGGTTGTTCATTATAATTGAAGAATGAACGAGAAATTACGGTCATATTTCATGAATGAACAATTCAAATCCTATTATCCTTTAATAGGATGGTTTTTTTTAACATCATTTTTTTTCCTACATTATTTTATACGTGTTTCTCCAAACTTTATTAATTTCGCGCTTATTCAGCAATACGGCATCTCTCTTAAGCATATAGGCTGGCTTTCAACTGCTTATTTTCTAACATATACACTAGCTCAAATACCAATCGGGTATTTATTGCAGCGATATTCCATTTTACACCTCACGGGAATTGCATCCATACTATGTGGCGTTTCAGTATTAGCGATTATTAATTCACAGAGTTATTATCATGTGCTTATTGGCTATATGTGTTATGCGTTTTTTGGTGCATTTGCCTTACTCGGTGCAATATCTTACGTAAGTCTTCATATCACTCATAAAAAGGCCATGTTGATTGGACTGACGCAAGCAGCGGGAATGGCTGGTGGTTGTATGGCAAGCTATCTCATATCCCATGAATTGGAATTTTATCCTTGGCAAATTGTTCTAGAACAATTTATCTGGCCAATGATTTTTGTCGGGTTTATTGTTTTAATGATGCCACAGGCTAAATTTTCAGAATTAAGCCATTCAGAGTCCGCGACCGATCGTAAAAAAGATCTGCGCTCCCATATTAAGATATATCAATCATCATATACATGGGTAAATGCTCTATATGCTGCGAGCATATACTCACCTTTTATGCTATTGACCCAAAGTGGGATTGGTAAAAGCATGATTCAAAGTATCCATGGACACTCGAGTTTAGAAAGTGGCACAGCGCTTTCTATGATTTTTATAGGGTGGATGATAGGAGGACCTTTATTTGGCTATCTTTCTGACCGATTTGCACCTGTAAAAATGATGAAGTTTGCAGCATTCTCTAGCGCAATTTTATTGTTGATCATCCTTAAAGCTCCACTTGGATTGAATCATTTAATGCTTGTGCTTTTTTGTTTTGGCTTATGTAATCCAGGCTTAATTAGCGCGTACGCTTATGCTGCTACTCTACATGGAAGAGAGTATGCAAGCATTTTAGTTGCATTAACAAATATGTCCGCAGTATTGCTGGGGGCTGTTTTAAGTGGCATCCTACCGAATATATTGGAGCATATGGCTCATCCCGATTTTATTGCGGGGGTGCCTTATTACACTGCTGCTGCATATCAGAAAGTAATTGGACTGCCCATCATGTTTTCGATATGTTGCGCCTATATGAGTGCTTATTATCTCGATCGAACCTAATGATGCAATTTTTATAATCACTGCTTTCAATAATTTGAAAAACATATACTACATAGTTGGTATATGTTTTGAAGTGGCTTTCTATGGACTCTGATTATACAAAATTAAACCAACTCATTATGGATATTCAATCAAGTGATTATATCGATCCAGAAAATTTGTTATGGCGGAATCCTGAATCACTCATTTTATCCCAAAGCCTGCAAAATCCAACTCAAAATGTGACTGCAAATTTGTTTAATATGCTATTAAAGCAGTACCCTATGATGACTGAAGAGCAAAGACGACATCAACTTCCTTTAACACTCAGATTAATTGCCAATCAACTTTTTTCGGCGCATAAAAACGTACAAGGTGCGCATGAATTGCTATTACAGGCATTAAGTACTCGCTTTAAGATCGCGCTAGATGTGTTACAGCGCATAGAAAATGGAATATCCGAAGACATGCTCGGGACTCATAAAAATATTTTAAAAAAATCCCGAAAGTAATGATCCGCTATTTATCGTAGTCTGATTACTTACTATAAATAATATTTAGAAATGTTCTTATCTGGTAAAAGCCCTTTAATAGAGTATGTTGTTTAATGATGAAACTTTTTAAAAAAAGATCTAATAACAGCTCTAATGAGAATTTTTAAAAGAACTCTTATATTAAGACATGTAGCGACGAGATTCTTGAAATAAATTCTTATATGACTTGTAGAGTCAATTTCTTCTTGAAGCCCTATTTCATAAGTTGGATATTTCCATTTTATCTCAAGAGCATTTTTTATTTTGCTAGAGTCAATTTTTTTATCATCCTGATAAAACTCTTTCATTCTTGCAGATAATACTGCATTTTCCAAAGAATGCTCTTCAAGTGGTGGTCTTTTTAAGAGTTTTGCAGCAAATTGCTGCACATCCGCTGCAGGTGCTGGTCGATCGTCGCTACAGTTGTAAATCTCTCCAGGTGTTGGGTTTTGCATTGACTTCAAGATTGCAGAGCATAAATCATGTATATGAATTCTAGAAAAACAAATTGAGCTTCGTACTGCATGAGTCACGCGATCATTTTTAATATCTTCTAACGCATTTCTTGTAGGTCCATAAATACCTGCTGCTCGAAAAATATGAATAGGAAGTCTATGCGATTCATATAGCACTTTCCACTGCTGTTCCACTTTGAGTCTTAATATGCCTGTCTCAGAAGATGGGTGGCATGCACTTTCTTCATTGACCCATGCACCATCATAATTTCCATAGACGCTTGTTGCAGAAATATATCCAATCCAACGTGCATTTGTTTGCAAAAGTTCATCTTGATATTGAGCTAGTACTGGGTCGGACTGAGTTTTTAGATCTGGAGGAACTGTGCTGATAATGCAGGATGCTTCTCGAAGGGCTTCAGAAATTTTTGTGTGATTATGAAAATCAATCAGGGTATATGGACAGTTTTCTGGTAATAATAATGATGGCCGACGTGTTGCAAAGGTCACTTCCCAGCCATTTTCTATGCACATTTGAGCAAGAAAATGGCCGACATAACCTAAACCAAAAATGAAAACACGCATAGCACGACATATATATCAGAAAATGAGTTCCCTGATATATATGTGACTGCGCTATTTTTGTCAATAGTGCATCTTATTGTGGTCCTGAGAAGTGAGCTGCTTTTGTAGATTAGAAAGGGCTTTAGTAGAAAAAACAATTTCTTTCGATGCAGGAAATCTTTCTGCTACGCTTCGAATATCTATTGGGCAAAAATTTTCATCCATGTTTTTTATAATCAAATCATCCTCTAGAGGAGCTGCTTCTTGAATAAATTCCTGCACAGTCCAGTTATGCTTGCTAACAAACTCTACAGCTGCTGTGCAATAGAGATTGGGAGTGGTCAGATATTTTCGAAATAAGAGTGTGCGTTCTGTTTCGGACGAGGATTCATGGAGTTGATAAGCCAAATCATTTGCAATTTGTTTTTCAATAAAAATAATAGACCAGCCATGTTCTTTGCATAGAAATTCATATAAGAAAGTATGTTGTTCACGATATACATGCTTTGTAAGTTCAAGCATATTAAGCGGTCGAGATGCTAACATATTATGGAGACTCTCAGAATCGATCATATGGGCAGCTTTCAGATGAAATATTATTTTTCTATAGCTTGCTAAATAAGCCTCCAATGATTTAGAGGCATTATAGATATGAATTTTTTGATAAGATTTAAATAGTATATCTCTGATATGTGTTTTATTATTTTGTGAATTAAATCTTTCAAGGATAATTCGAATTAATGGTAGCTCTTCGACAGCAATGGCATAATTTACCAAATGAGTTGCAATATTAAACGATACATTATTTTTATAATGCTGTGCATTCTTTTCAACTTGTTGGATTAAGGGTATCAAGAGGTTTTTTTCATCAAGAACTTCTGCATAATCAGTAATCATCTTGTAATATTGATTGAGATCTTTGTCAAAAACATAATTCCAATAATTTAAACCAATCTCAGGGCTTTCAATATAAACTGCAATTAAAAATTTATCCTTATTCACATACTGTAAGATTTGATTGAATACTGATTTTGCCGCGTTTGAATTGCAAATAACTTCAGAATTCAACATAAAGCAGAGTATTTTTGCGAACCAATGTTCGCGAGGTCGACGGGATAGATAGCCATTATGTTGACGTATACCAAAAGAGGCCATTGAGTAGGAAATGTCTTTTAGATAATTTGCGCTATTTTCATCATATGCAGCTAAGGCTTCTCTAAGATTGAGATCGTTATGAATAATCGCATACTCTGCAAGGAGATGTAGTCCTTTTACCTTTTTGTCTAAAGGAAGTGTATTTTGCTCCAAACTATATAAAGATTGAATAGGTTGAATTAATATCTCAAGATGTTCTTGAGTTTTTTCAAAAAAATGGACTATCGATACAGTATCTTTCCAAGATCTAGATTTTTGCGCAAGATACGCACTTAAGTATGCATAATTTTCAAAAGATGTGGCATAAAATTGAACCAATCGGATAAAAATATTTTGATTATCATCCAAATAGAGATTTTGATGCATAATAGAAGTTAACAAATCGAGAATACTATAAATATTTAATAATTCCTCAACAAATAAAGATATATTTTCTTCTTTTTTGAAGATCTGATTAAATGCAATATTCATAAGCTTGAGAAGTTGTATAATCTGCGTTTCTGGTGAGAGATTCTTAATAATCGCCTCTACAATATTGCATAAGGTAATAATTTGGAATCGAGTATTTTGCATAGCAAAATGCATTAATATTTTTCTAGAAAGATTGTTCGCATTATTAGAGATGATTAAAGCATAATATAAGAGCATATCTCGAATATCTATCCGATCGGTATAGTGAGGATATAAATATTCAACAATACAGTTATGAGTGTCTATGATATTCAAAAATTCTTCAATGTTTGAATATTTATCAATCATGCGATTGATAAAATTGTAATAAAATTTAGAAGAGTGATGATAGTTGACGCATAGCAGTTTGCCTATTCGATCGTTGAACTCTAAATCATTATTTGAAAATATGTTATGAAGATGAGCTTGAAGTTGTTTTTTTGTGCCGTCAAATGATTCAATAAAATTAGAAAGCTCATTGAAATCAAAGCAATCTGCTAAAAAATAAAAATTCTTTAATGAGTCCGCTGTAGTAGGGCTATTTAATAGCATGGTACTATATATACATGAGAAGAAATTTGGTTTATCTGTTTCAAAATAACTGTTTATTAGAGCAATAAATAAAGATTTTTTGTCTTGCTGCATGGAATAATCAATAAGAATGAATTGCTGCGATATTTTATTATTAATAGATCGGGTGGAAAGTTTATATTTTTCATGGATATAAGCGATATCTAAAAAATTAAAAATCTTTTTTTTGCGTTGTACGATATCGAAAGCATTAATTAATTTATCAATTCTTAAATAATCAAATTTGCTTTGATTTGTCTGGTCTTGGAATATTGTGTTGATAAGAGAGCAGTATACATCTTTAGTGCAGCCAACAGTTGCAATGTATTCTGCGATAATTTGTTCCCGATGCGGTTCTAGAATAAGAATCTCATAGCAACGCATAATAGTAGACCAGAGGTATATTTCGCTTGAGTGCTCGATTTGGCTCAGCGCTATTTTAAGATTGGATTCTTCTAATGCTACCCAGCTTGTATAAAATTTTTTCAAAACCGATATGATTAGGAGATTGCGTGATTCAGGTGAAGTATGTTCGAGCATCAAATAATAAATTATCACAAGATAATCGCTTTCAAGAGAGTGGTTATTCAGCCACACGGACATTTTATCTATGGTACGATTGAACCGATCTATTGTTCGATTGGGGTCGATGGCAGTGTGGTATTTTTTTAAACAATCTAATAATTCTTTTTGACATGCAGACCAACCATTGCACCTTATAATACGCTCTTGTACTCTCCCAAAATTAAGAAGATCGTGTTCTTTTAGAATGTTGAGTTGATCGTTGACAATTTCTTCTAAAGAAGATGAAATTATTGGATTGCCGAGTGAATGTTGCTGTGCCCATCCTATAAAATTCATATATTCTTCGGGAGTGAGGCATGCAATCAAGACGGTTCTTTCGGCAGATGACAGCTGATGAATTTTCTGTAGAAGAGAAAATCTCAAATCGAACTCAATACATTCTGAATGAATCGATGATGGTATATGTTTTAATGTAATTTTTAATTTCGTAATGAGGTTAATGAGTTCAAGCATAACTATTATTGCGGTAATCTTTTAGTGATAATCAAATAAAGGCAATATTATATCACAAAATTACAAAACTTTCATATAAACACATGATTTAAAAGATAATCTATGTTTAATGGCACGTATAACATCATGCCCTCTATTGAGAGGGTCATGAGATGTTATTTTATAACAATTTGAAATTACTAGATATTGTGTTAAAATCTTACAATTTATAAATTTAATAAGCGTTATTATTATGTCTCAGCAGGTATTATCTCCATCATTATCGCGTGTACAGATCGAAAGACTCGATCGAGATGGGTTAGGTATTGGAACCAATTTAGATACTGGCAAAACAATTAACAAAATTCCAAAAGTCTTGCCAGGTGAGTCTATTTGTGGATATGAAAAGAAAAATGGCTTTCAGGTGACATCCATCGAGACTGCCTCATCGGAGCGAGTTGCGGCGATTTGTCCGGTATACGATCGGTGCGGCGGATGTAGTTTTCAACATTTTGGTGCTCAGCGAACATTAAATTTTAAACGAGATTTGGCTTGCGATTTACTTTCTTCCGTCCTCGATCGGGACCAGATTCAATGGGCATTTGAAG
>VGTX01000027.1 GCA_016874315.1 Gammaproteobacteria bacterium
TATTAATTTCACCTACCCCAGGTACGGTTAAAAGTTGTGGTCTAATCACAAGATTCAAATACTGATAAATTTCTGATTGATTGAGGGCACTCCCTTCCGTTGCAACATAAGCAACATACATTAAAGCTAACGGAGAAACTCGTGCACGCGTTAAAACTGGGTCGTTCAAATCTGGTGGCAAACTACTTTTAACAGACTGTACTTGCGCAAGAACACTGGGAAATGCGCGATCGATATCCGCACCAAGCGGTAAATATGCATTGATTTGGCAACCACCATCTGTTGTTGTTGCTTGAATATAATCAAAAGAGTCTGCCTGTCCAATGGCACGCTGTAAGACTGTTGTAACACTATTTTGAATTAACTGCGCATCAGCCCCTGGATATGTCGCAACCAACCGAATCATTCCACTGGGTATGAGAGGAAATTGTCGCACTTGCAGCTGGGTAGCAGCTTGCCATCCCAAACAACACAATAAGGCGCACCACGAGACAGCCCATTTAGGGTGATTAATAATACTATGTATCCATGAGTCTTTAACGAGCTGCATCAACCACTACTCCTTGACCATCTTTAAGTTTAAATTGTCCAAACGTCACAATCCGATCTGCAGATTGCAAAGTGGGCGCATATATTAATACTTCTTTGCTCAGAAATGATTTTATTTCGACGCTATGACTTTTTACATTTTGAGCATCCGAATCATATATCCAAACAACAGGTCCTAATGCAGTGACTGATAGGGCCTCTTGAGGAATAAGAAAATACGCAGAATCATGATGGGTCAACTGCAGCTCCACTCGACCTCGCAAGCCACTTAAAAGTTCTGTATGGACATCTTTAAAAACAGCACGTACGATGAGTTGCTGAGTATGTGGATCAACAAATGGAGCGATAGATCTAACCACTACAGGGTAAGAATTCTTATATAATATGCAATTGAGGGTTTGTCCTTCGACAAGATGTTCTCGCCAGTGCGCAGGGATTGAAAAGAATATCTCTAGTGATTCAGGCTGTACAAATGTTGTAAATGCAGTACCAGCTGGCATCCAATCTCCCTCTGACCAATCAAAATCACCAAGCACACCATCTGCAGGAGCATATAATGTATACTGCGCATCTTTCTCTTGCATAAGCTCATAATTTGCACAAGATTTTTGAGCTTGCGTCCATGACTGCTCATAAGCGTTATACGCAGCAGCATTCGATTGATAGAGAGACTGCTGCCGTAAGGCATAATCTGTGTCAAAAACACATTGTGCCTGAGCCTGGATCAATTGAGGTGTTATAAGATTTCTTTGCAGCTCTAGAAGCTTATCTCCTGCTTTTACGTATTGCCCAGGAATAACGAAAAGAGTTTCTATTTTTGCCGTTTGCTCAACAACAAGCTTAGGTTCAAAAAATGCATCAACTGTTGCAGGACGATAAACCGACTCAATCCAATCTGAATTTTTTAAAACACTTAATTGCACATGCACTGGCGGCGCTTTATAATGGCTGAGTGCTGAATAAATGATATATTTTTTTAATAAAACGCCACCTAAAATTAAAGTGAGCAATATCATGAGGCCAACAGCATAACGCTTAAAATACATACTTCGATCCAACAACACGATCTGGCGTATCCTGCAGTATAGTGAGGGAACTGTCGTCCCGCAAAAGGTAGCAATTGTTTGATTTGTTACAAAAAATTCGTAATATCACTCGACAGCTTGCCATCAGGGTACGATAATGATCACATATTCTTACGTAAGGCAGGATGGCAAATATGTCGGCTCATCATACAAAAGATCTTTCTTCTGATTTACATACCCAGACATTTGAAACACTTGTGCGCGACCGGTTACAGCAGCTCAAAGATTGCTCTTTTGAATGGAAGAGTCATCGCGCAACAGAGTTGATTGGCGATGGTTCGATTAATATTCAGATTCGAGAAGAATCCGATCAGTGCTTAAAGCTTTTAAGTCATCCAGACCCACTGAATTGGATTGATGCTTATCTTCATGGACACTGGAGCTCGAATCAACTCCTTTCACTGATGCACCAAGTGATTCGACAGGGTGATTTTCGACAACCGACAATGGCACGCTGGATGCGCCCTATTTTACGGTTTTATCATACCTGGTCGACAAGTCATCGCACTTCAGTGTTAGAACTCTTAAAGAATCATTTCGGAGTGTCCGACCTGTTTTTTGAGAGGGTATTAGATAAGAAAGCACAATTTTATGGCACCGCGCTCTATCCACACCCTGGAGCAACACTCGAACAAGCGACACAATGGCAACTCCAGCGTTTATGCGAGAAATTAAGCCTAACACCAACTGACCGATGCCTTGATGTTGGTTCGGGTTTTGGCGCTTTCGGATTATATGCTGCTGAGCACTATGGAGTGAATGTAACAATTGTGGCTTTTCATCCTCAGCAACTTGAAAAAATCCAAAGACTAGCGCATATCAAAGGACTCACCCATCTTGTCAATGTCTGTGAATATGATGAAGCCTTTGTCGCTCAAAAATGGTATGACAAAATTGCCTATTTGATGCCTTTTGATTGGGTAGGCCATATTTCAATGCAAGAATTCCTACTACAAGCAGCACATCACCTCACTCCAACTGGACTGATGGTGACACAATTTATCGCACAAACAGATATTGAATTTGGCACATTTCTAGAGCACGTGATGCGTACTTATGTTTTCTCAACATATAGTTTTGCCTCTTTTAGCGAATTTGCACAAAAAAGCATTACACCTTCACATTGTCGTATGATTCATTTTGAATCCATGGACGATCATGCAGCCAAAACGATGCGTGATTGGTATATGGGACTACAACAAAATAAAAGCTTTTTACAAGATCGAGGAATCGATCCGTATTTCTTGCGCCTTTACGAAATGAAAATTGCATTATTTTATGCTGGCATTTGTATGAGATATCTTCAAAATGTTCAAATTTTATGGGCTGGACATCAATATCATGGAAATGATTGGCTACTTTCTCATGCGAAATCAGCTTATTTCCCGTCTCCATACTTACCGAACTACGATCCAAACACTCAGTCCACAACGACTCATGTTTCATGACCACCATGATAAAGCCCAATACAAAAAGCCATATCTTCAATATGGCTTTTTGTTATTCGCTATCTAACGGCAGATTAATTCGTTTTTAGATGAACATCCCGTTTTTTTCACAAGGAAATAATACATTACACATGGTGTCGCTAAAGGTTAATGCTCGCCCTGTCTGAGTGCTTATTTCTTGTTGCTGCTTAGAAGCATCGCTACCTTGATCATTGTTGATTGGATTCAATGTTGATTTATTATTTGAAGAAACTTCAGTGACGATTGTAGCCATAATATTTTCCTCACCAACCGGCGCTTTAGAATCATTATTACCTACTCGATCGACAGTATCATTTTGCAGGGGATTATTAGAAGGACTCTCTCCATCAATTGAACTTGGCTCTACCTTTACAGAAAAATTAGTGATCGCACTCATCTCTATTTGCTGCGCAAAAGGCGAATGGGGGGGAACGAATTTAATAACAAATGCTGCAACTGATTGCACTGATTTGCCGAGAATAGGGATCTGTTTAACTTGGTCAACAATATCGCGATTGTGTGAATTATTAATCAAATTTTGAGTTTGCAGCACAGTCCATTGCATCGCATAAAAAACACCACTCAAATAAAAATGAGTTCTGTAATACAACACCCCTGATACTTTTTTCAATTCCTCCACGTTAAGTGTTGAAAATCTTTTTTTCATCCCCTGAATACGGTCTACAACAATATCCAAGAAATAAGTATTCTCATCCTTCTGTTTAGAGTCCCACAAAACTCTAACTTGCTCATCTGAAAGAGTACTTAACTTCAATCCATTGCCGATGGACATCAACTTATTAACAAGATTTGGAAATGATTGAACAGTTTTTTCATCAGCAATTTTCAAGGAACTATCATCAGAATTTACCGCATTAGGCAGTAATAGCGCACAAAGAGCCTTTGACATATTTGGAACAATAGTTGTTTGAATGAGAGAACTGAGCTTGTCAGAAAGAATAGCAGTAAGAGGCTTATCCAAAGTAGTAACAGCCGAACTCTCCTCAGACTGAAGAGGGTTAACCGCCTCTAAATCAGATTTGAAGATCAAAAGCATCTTTTTAACTACGCTCAACGCAATATAAGAAAATCCATACCAAATATCCGAAAAAAGCGTTTTAAAATTAGAAAGAATTGTCTTTTGTGTAGGAGTTTCTTCATGAGAATTATCGGTGAGCAAATCTAATGCAACAAGAGCAGAAAAGCTTAAAAATCCCAACCCGATCCAAAACGAAAGTCTAAATACATTTAAAGCTATTGCTAACGTACTACTTAAAATTGCTCCGATTACAGTAAAGCTTAGGTTAATCGCACCGATTGCCACACTTAAAGGAATTTTAACAGTCAAAGCAAGTCCAGCCCATACTGCTACAGGAGTGATAAAATAAATACCTATTAAAAATGTCCCGCTCATTAAAGCTAACAAAGCGCCTTTTCGCCCTCCAAATATTTTAAATTTCCCAGCCATAAAGGTAGCCCCTGCATTAATCTTTTCACGCACAGTGTTAAAAGAAGCAATCATGTATTGTCCTGCAGCAGATTCCTTTAGTTGCGCAATATGATTTTGCAAAATTTCATAAGAGTCTCTTCCAGCAATCGAGTTGAGTTTCTTTAGTAATTCACTTGGCATCGCCATAACAGACTGAATTAAATTATTAATATCCATAAAATCTCCTAATAAAGGATGTAACATCTATATAAATAACACATACATCCCATGCCCACTGGGCATAGCTCTACACAATAGAGGTAGATAACACTTGGGATTTTTTTATAATTATTTACTACCTCGCTAAGGTTACATTTTTTATCTTAGAAAAACAATATGTTATTTAGAGATAATTCAAACCATTAAAAACACTCTCCCATAAAAACTCAATAAATTACGTATACTACAATTTTCATCTATATTTTTGTTAAATTTCATCAAAAAAACATGTAACATGTTGATTTTATAAAAAAACAAAGAGATAATGCCAGGATAGTTAATAAATGCAGACAGATAAGGTGTATATACCATGTTTGATATTTCAACATATCTTAATCCAATAAGAGAATCTCTCTCTAATTTTTTTGAAGAGTTAAAAAATGACCCTCGATCAAAAATCAAATCAATCTACAACAGCGTGTTAGAGGCTGATTGGTTCGAGCTTGCTGATTCTCTATACCAATCATATAACAATGCTGAAAAGTTCCTTTTTGAAACTTTTCCATATACAGTAGTCCCGAACTATATTGCGAAAATCAAGAGCTTTCTGCCCGCAGACATATTTGACATCAAAGATACACCGAAGGGCCAACCTAAAACAGACAGTCAAGATAAACGTGCTGTTGCAGATATTGTCAAAAATTTTTGTAATAACGAAAGCAACTTAAAATTAATTCATCTATTTTCTGAAATTAATCGGCTAAAAACACAAATCAAAGAAAAACCTGGCAATACACCCGAAAAAAGCACCTTACAAACCAAAAAGAGCGAATTGAATCAACAGCAGGACTCACTCAATCAATATAAGTCTTGTATTAATGAGATTGCTGAAGAATATGCAAATGAGCTATCTTGCGCATATAGAGATTTTGCTATTGATAAACACAGATTATCAGAAGAATACACTGACAATATTAATAAATTTTTTGATATTCAAAAAAATTTAACTGCCTGGAATAATCTTGAACAAAAGATTTCGATCTTGTGCCGCAATAGCAATATTGATGATAGCAGTCGCAATTCTATTCTCACTGCATTTAAAAATGCGACCTCTGAAAGCATTACACTGCCACCAACAGCTCAACCAATAGAAAAAGAGTTAGCAATTTTACTCAAAGAATATCCAATTCAACAGCTTCAACAAGGATTAAAATTTGATACATTAGATGCCATATCTTTTGAAAGCTTTGAGCGCGCACAAAATGAGTCATTAAAAAAATACCAAGATAAAATTAAAGAACTAAATGGCAAATATACAGATTGTCTCGCTTCAATTGGAGCAGAATTAAACGATATCAGACCGATACAGCTTAAAATCACAGAATGGTGGCAAAAAAATATAGATATTATATTTGATGTTATTCGCCCTTTTTATAAAAAAGCCATGATTGGTTATTGTTATGCTTGGGGGTTAAAGGATGTCATTAAAAAAATTGAAGAAAAAGAATTTCAAAATATAGATACTGACAAATACGAGCAGTTCAAAAAAGCTATGGTCGATCGTAAAAATACTACAACCAACACGAATCAAGCACCAGGCGAAGAAACACCAGATCATACGCAAGAAATTGATCTTACCGACCCAATTATGTTAAAGAAATATCATTTTGAAATTGCAGAAATCTCAAATATATATCAAACAGAATTATCCTTATGCTTGCAAGATACCATAGCCCGATTAAAAGATCGGCGAGATGCTATTAAAACTCATTTTGATGTCGTATTGGATATAAAAAATATACGACTTGCAAGAAAAAATGCAGAATCAGCACTTAATACATATTGCAAAAATAATCTCATCGAAAATGATATCCGCCTTGAGCTACTTCAGCGCCTCAACACTCATAACGTAACTAACTGTAATACAGAATTATCTTGCCCAACAGCGCAGACAATGGAGGACAATAAGAAACACGCCCTATTGAATACGTTCGTAGGGATTTTTATTAAATACCCTGAATTAGATCGGAACGATATTGATATTATATACGCTACAGAATCACAGAGGATGAGCGCTACTGCAAAGAGCTTCAACACACAGTTAACCAATCAACGAAACGAATACAATAATATTGAGAAGAAATACTGCAATATAGCCAAAGGTTATGGACTGAACACATCAGAGCTATCATCTATAGGATTCAAAATAAACTCATTCTGGAAAATCAAAATGATTGAGTTATCCTCGCGCATTCTCACATACTTCTATATGGGGCTTGAATTATATTGCTATGCATTCGGACTGAAAGACCTAGTTACAACTGACAAGAAAAGCCCTTCAAAAGAAGAACATCAGACCGAAGAATATCTTGAATTTTTGAAAAAATATGACTCTCTAAAAACCAACCGCGAAGCAGTTATAGAGAAAAAAAATCAAAGAATAGAAGATATCTCGGCAATTAGACTAAAGCTACAAGAGCTGTATGCTAACTACATTAATATCTCACGCGATATAACACAAGATGATATAAGGAACGAAACCAACTCATTACTCAACGAACTGCATAACTCATTAAGAGATGCGTATCTCAAAATAAGCTATATGGACTATCTCTTCTTTATTGCATTAACATCTATTCAAAACTTTTTCACAACCATTTCGAATATCCTCAACACTCCTAAGACGGGGAAACCTGAAGAAAGCGAGACGCAATTGACATTAACTGACTTGAAAAATACGGTAAATTCACTTAATACAGAATTAACCAAGAGCAACGAATCGGTAGAGACAGCGGCTCAAGCCCTCGAAAATACACGTATAGCCATTCAGTCCTCACCTTATAAACTTAAGAGAAAATCGGACCTCACCAATCTTTCCAAAGATTATGTCTATGAGCTGACTCTTATTTATAACAAATATCTTACTGAAAAAAAGATAATTTCTAAAAAATACACCAGTAATTTCAATATATTATCTGAAGCGTCAAAAACATTGAGGAATGAAAAATCTGGCCTCATAACCAAAAAAGAGGCAGACACTCGACGAGATATCCTTAACGAGAACTTTATATGTTTTGAGAGTCTTAGCAAAAATGATGTTGAATTAACAGACAGTTATCATCAGGATATCAAAAAGTTACGCGAAACCTATACGCCCAAAACCTTAGAACTTAAAGCAGAGTTGAAAGATATTGAGCCAATGCACGCAAAAATTGTTCTTTGGTGGCAACATATTCTGAATTCCTCATCTTCCAGTATCGTACATTCTTATCGTTCTTGTTTAATGACCTATTACTGCCTACGCGGCCTTAAAGAATGGGTAATCCACAAAGAAGGTACAAATGATAAAAAAATGCCTGATGCAGCTGTTACAATTCAATATACTGGGGAGACTGCAAAAACATTAGATATTAATCAATCACCAATAATATTCCAAGCAAGCGCCGACAATCATCCGATTATACGGCCACGAGCACACTCCTGTCCCGGCTAATTAACTCTCCACCCCTCTCTTCCAAAAAGAGGGGGTTGGGCTGATTTTTTATAATACCTCTTCTTTCTCTTGATTTTTTTATAAAAAAGACATCTTGTTCTTTTCATAAAACTCTCCTACAACAAAAATAACAGACATTTTTTGATATATTCCATATGATGAATCCGAATTCCGAAGATATACTGGACACGGCACATCAAGAAAGCACAGCCTCCTCTAAAAAGTCTTTTCGCGATATCGGAGTGCAAGCGGACCTCTCTGACTTCAAGATATCATCTGAGTCCATTACACTTCATGAACTTCAAGATGCGGCAATTCGTATGGCTGCGCAAATTAAAGCCAATATGGAATCTATTGGAATAAAACCATCGCAAGCAGATGTATTAAACAGCATTCCACCTCATCATCAATATCGTGAGAACGAAATAGAGAGTAATGAACGTGATCGGACCTATTCTGCAGAGCAACTTTTTACAAACTATTATCTTTTAACGAGAGAATTCACTGAAGGGGTTTGTCAGAAAGAGGAAGATCTGATATCGAAAAATCGCGAATTAGAGCTAGAACTTCTACAAACTCAATCTCTAATCAAGGCCATTTCAGCACCACCAAACACACCAACCAGACGCGTACCATCCGATCTGTCTTTAGACGATTTACAGTACTCTCCAGCAACACTTTCTCGCAGCCCCTCCCCCACTCTGATTTTTTCAAACCAGTTCAATAAAGTAGTGGCTACGGAAGACTCTGCGAAAAATCGACCATCGAATAATACATTGATTGAATTTTAAACGCTAACAATCACCACACATTCGTCTAATATTCGCATGATTTAATATCGCATCGAATTTTTCCATATCTAAAGATTGTAGCTGAGCGTTCGCCTCGCGTAATGAAAGATTATTGATAGAAGCATAATGCGCAAGCGCGGCAGCCTTTTCATAACCAATTACAGGGCTCAATGCTGTTACGAGCATTAAGGAATTCTGTACATGCTGCTGTAACATCTCTTTATTTGAGCGTATATCTTTAAGAAGAAAATCACTAAAATTAACCATCGCATCAGATAAAAGCTTAATGGAATCTATAATATTAAAAATAATTAAAGGCTTATACACATTCATCTCTAAAATTCCTGACGCATTTCCAAGCTGAACAGCATGGTCATATCCCATGACCTGGAGACATACCATTGCCATTGCTTCACATTGTGTAGGATTTATTTTACCTGGCATCATTGATGAGCCAGGCTCATTCTCCGGCAAAATTAACTCATTTA
>VGTX01000028.1 GCA_016874315.1 Gammaproteobacteria bacterium
GTATTCCTTGGA
Organism: Gammaproteobacteria bacterium; assembly: GCA_016874315.1. Taxonomy (GTDB): domain Bacteria; phylum Pseudomonadota; class Gammaproteobacteria; order Berkiellales; family Berkiellaceae; genus LLD-282. Next base: position 13 of record VGTX01000028.1, read on the forward strand.
ACACTCTGTATAATTTTGCGGTGAAATCAAAAAAATGTGACTATGCGCACTCTATATTAGATGAAATGATACAGCGCAACATCGCATTTAATCCCCCCACTGAAGAGCAAAATGTTTTGACTGAGATGATAGAAAAAGAACAATATTCGCTTGTTGAAGTTTTTGTTCATCATATGGTCGATTATCCTGCGCTGGTTTCGAATACGTTTCTTACACAGCCATCTTATAGTTGGATTGTCCATTGTTCTGATGATGTTTTGGTGGCCTTAGATGCTCTAAATATTTTTGAGATGTTACTTGAAAACAAAGAGCAGTTATCCCAACTCATTACGAAGATTGTGATATTTGAGCGTATTAATGCTTATAAACAATTAAAACAAATTTATGAGGAACGCAATCAATGGCCTCTAGTGATTGAAGCTTTATCTCTTAATCCAAATATTATTTTTGAAATGATGGAAGGCTTCAAAAAAAATCAAGATACACGCAATAGCCAATATATCATCCTAGATTTGATTAATTCAGGGCTGCCATGCGAAGTCTATAATGCAGAGCAGTCTTCTCTGCTATCAATCGTTATCATCGAAAAATATGACATGATTTTAAAACCAATTATTCAGGCATTTGCAAGTCAAGAGAGAATTGATTATGTAGACCCAAAATCATATTACACAGCATTTATGCAAGCATTACTTGTAAAAAATCATTACGCAGCTGAAATGCTCATTGATCATGGTGCAGATTTACTCAGAACAACAGTGGACGATTTTACAACATTGATGTGGGCCTGTCGTGCAAATGATAGATTTTCAATTGAAAAAATACTGCAAAAAATACAAGAAGAAAAAGATTTTGCATTTATTTGTGTAATGAATCATACAAGAATGATAGATGCGTTATATATGGCTATGGTTGTAGATGAAGATTTGGCTATTAAAATCATTCAGATGTGGCCTGAAGATAAAGATTTTGATTATGTATATAACGATAATTATACACCACTGATGATGGCCATTTATGCTAAATACGATCGAGCAGCATTCTTAATTCTTGAAAAAATGAAAAACCATCAAAATCTGCAATCCTATATCAATATTAGACCGGAAGATCCGCAAAATGCAGATTCTATTTTTGCAGAGGCGATACGAGGTAACTGCTATAATACTCTTCGTTTACTTATTGATTTAATACAGGATGTTAATTGTTCGCTCACTAAAAAAAGTGATAACGGAATTCTCGATGTTTTTTCAATTACTATGCCAAACGATGTGTTAACTTTTCCAATGCGAGCATATCGGAGATATAAAAAATGTCATCCAGATCATATTGCAGAACTCGATTTGGAGGTTGAAACAACAATTTGTCTTACTGGGGCAGAATGGGTATATCCTGCAATGATGCTTTTATATTGTAAGTATGTTGATCAAGGCCAAATAGAAAAATTTATAGACTTTGTGATTGAGAGGATTATCCCTGTACTGATTGGCATGCAGAATGTGGATATGCTTGTAGAGGTCAAAGATTTCTTTGATGAGGTTCTTCCAAAAGAATATGGATTTGAGTGCTGTGCCAGAAAAATATTGGATACACCAAATCCTCGAGAATATTTCCACTATAGAAATTTATGGTTTGTAAACTGGCTGATCGATCGGGAATATATGATTTGTGATTGGACGATTCAGGGCGATCATTTGTTTTATGTGGCAATAACACATGGATGTTTATCAATCGCTGCTGCGATACAACAAGGTTGCCTCGATCGAAATCTCTTTGATGAGCCTTCTCAAAAAACCAAGCAAACAGCTCGGCAGTGGTTGCATGCTTCTGAATATAAAGCGCATGCCGATCATATTATAAAGATTCTTTCTTCTAATCTAGAAAATGCAACGACACGACATGAATGCTACGATCAAAGTTTTATGCAAGATATTGAAAGCCAAGGAGCACTCTTTTCTATAATAGAGGATATTTTATATTTAGCGTGTAATGATACTCCGCATCGAAATGCACTACTTCATGAAAGTATATCAGCATTGAGGGTTTGGTTATACGGTGAGGATAATGCTATTCTAGATTAAAGGAGTTTCTAAAAAGCTCAAAAGCACGCTCTCCAATGAGATCGATAGCAGGACAGGCGCAAGTGACATTGCTGAATCTCATAGAGTCTTTCGCAACAAAAGAATTCCAGCCACTATATATGAGTAGGCTTTTGTCTGAAATTTGCACACAGCCTACATATTTAATTGATGGGCCAGCTCCTGATATCGTGACAGAAATGATCTGTTATCTTGGATTGCATCCGAGCACGCCTTTGTCTCTTGATGGTGAATATCCTTTATTAATACGCTTTTTTCAATGGAAAGAGTACTATTGCAAAAAATATGTTGAAAAACAGACGCACTTAATTGATGAGGTGCCTGTCAGTTGGTATGTCGATCATATTTTTTATAACGAGCGAAATGATCATCTTGGCTCTAAAATTGAGAAATATATCATCGCATTAATGGAGCTCACAAACGATCGCCCTTATAGCGAAACACGCGATATGACAACGCGTATCAATTGGATGTTTCGTAAAGCTTGTTTATATGCATTATTGCTCGATGATTCAAAACTTATTGTTCTCACCCCGAAACAAAGAGAATATTTTTTAAAATATGTGAGTTGGGAGCAATTCAAAAAAAGATTGAATTCAATATATCAAAATAATTCTTTAACAATTACTGCACCAGCACTTTCTAAAAAGCCAATCATTTTTACTAAAGGTTCACAAAATATTAATCCAGACATATCACCTGAAAAAACTGTTAAAAATAACATGAAAAAATGATGCAAGAAGTCTTGATTTATGCAGTTTGATGGTGCTATCATGACAACAGTTCGCGGGAATAGCTCAGTTGGTAGAGCACAACCTTGCCAAGGTTGGGGTCGCGAGTTCGAGTCTCGTTTCCCGCTATATTTTTTATACTCTAGGCGGATTTTTCTAGTCCCAATATTCGGCTGAATGGCAGAGTGGTTATGCAGCGGACTGCAAATCCGTTGACGTCGGTTCAATTCCGGCTTCAGCCTCATACCATTTGCGAAGGTGGTGAAATCGGTATACACAACGGACTTAAAATCCGTCGACCCTAATAAGGTCTTGGGGGTTCAAGTCCCCCTCTTCGCATACTCTATTTTCTCAATAAATTCAAAAATAAAATATCAAAACACAGAATATATCTGATTGTTTTTTTACGTATTTTTATATCGAATGCTCAAGGTGCTTGTCTTAAACTTAAATAAGCACCTTGATGTTTTGAAGTGTTATTTTATAACCAAATTGTGTATGCAACAGGTCCTGCGGGCGATGTATCGCTTGGTGTTCGTTGTGTATATGATAATTGAACAATTCCAGTGCCGAGTTCATTTAGCATGTGTCCTGCAGAAAGGGTATATGTTAAATGATATGATTTATCTTCATATTCGAAATCATAGGAATCAGTCAGATCGTCCATTGTAAAAACTAAACAGTATTTATAATCACTCAAAGGCTTGTCTTGTGAATTTGCGGAGTCTTTTACGAGAAAAAGTCCTCCAACGCATTTAGAGAGTTTTTCTGTAGAGATGTTAATCATGAGTAGTTCCCTCAAATAAATCTAAAGTTGTGGATAGGTCTGCTGAAATAAGCTCTAGGCTTAGGTTGCTCTCTTCAATATGGTGTTCTGAGTAAAAAAGCACTGGACTATCGGTGCTTGGATTGATAGACAGTGTCTTATTTTTATAAGTCATGATAAATGAATCAGCGCCAACTTTAAAATAGCGTGTATAAGACGCTAATACTGTAGGGACTTTAGATTGTAGGGTGTAGTAACCAATAACTGGATAGACTGCAATATTTTCAACAGTGCCGCCATGCAGTGCACTTAATGCTTCAAAAGAGTAAGAGCGCATGCTATAACCTCTGATAGGATATAAATTAAGATACCTGAGATTATACCATGGCTGTTAAGTTATGCAACTTTCTTACACCTTATTGCCTTTAAAAACAACAAGTTGCTTTAACTTGACTATTTCATGATCTGTGCAATATCGCCATTGTCCTGGTTCTAGCTCATGATCGAGTGATAAAACTGAATATCGGGTTCGCTGAAGCTTCACCACGCTGTGTCCAATTTTTTCAAAAAAACGACGAACCCCGCGATAATATCCCGTTGTTAATACAATTCTCACCCAATATGCTTGTGGCAGCTGCTCTAAGCACTCGACTCTTTTCGGTTTAACCACTTCACCTGGGCCAATTGTAACCCCTTGCCGCCAGCAAGGATGACTCGAATCGTATATTCCGCGGACTTTAACTAAATATTCTCGTTCACACCCAGACCGAGGATGCGCAAGAGCATCCGCAAAAGCCCCGTCATTGGTTAAAAGCAACAATCCAGATGTTTGATAGTCCAATCGCCCAACAGAAACCCATCGACCGCTGTGTGCTGGAAGTGGAGGAAGATGCGCATAAATCATATCACGCTCTTCCTTGTCGGAATGCGAACAGAGTTGTCCTTTCGGCTTGTGATACATCAAAAGCAATGTCGCACTTTCTTCTGGAAACTGTAACGATACAACAGAGCCATTGATAACAATAGAATCTGATTTCGAGACCGACTGTCCAACGCTCGCAACCTCTCCATTGACTCGTACTTGACCTTTTGCAAGAAGCTCATCAATCGTACGACGCGATCCGAAACCATTGTGAGCAAGTAATTTATTCAAACGTGTTAACATAATAAAATCAATTATAAAATCAGCCCCATTCTATCGTTCGACGCGATTTAATGCAAATGTTCTCTGATATCAAACAGTTGGTTAAACAAACCAACCTTTGATATTAACATATGATATCTGCATGAATAATAAAGAAAACCCTCATTTTTCTCGAGATACTTCAAGTTTTAGTATAAAATGGAATATAGAGATTGATTGCAAATTTTATTGATACAAGGATTGTTGGCGTGGATAAATATCTATTGAAAAAGCTGTTCCAAGATATAGAGGATAAAACAAATACTCTCTGTACTTTACTTCAACACGATCAGGAATCATTTGTTTGGTTAGATCTGAAGGCCGAATCGCGCATCAATATCGAAGATCCAGTTGAACGGCTATGTTTCATTTTAAAACTTTTTACACTGCATGAATCCCAAAAGCCAAAAACCGTTTTGATGTGCCCAGGATTCGTCGCTGCAAGCCCAGCAGTTTGGGACGCTTTTTTAGACATGAATCATTCAAGAAAGGAGTTTCAACATCATATGGTCGAAACTCGTAAAAACCTCCTCGGAATCAAAGATTCTACTTTGGATAATCAGTTTGGAAATCCCAGTCATGAACGCCCTGAACTCGTTGATAAATTCTTACGAGAAATCGGCCTGCACCACTTACACTTTAAACATGTCTATCGCTGTGCTCCAACGATCGATGTGGCCCCAATACAGCTCGCTTGGACTTGGGCTCATACGCAGTCCATCAAACGTATAAGTCTCGATCAGGCTATCGCGCTTGTTGAAAGAAAAAATAAAAAAGGTTTGCTCGATAAAGAACTCCAAAAGCTCCATACCCTCTCCGCCGATACACACCTGTCTATTCGACAAAATCTTGCTCCACATTTGCGGATTAATTGGACCGCTCAAGACGGGACACGTCGTATGCTTAAAGGCACTTTGCCTGTAATCTTTCCTAAAGGTTCATCGCTCCCAATTATTCGCCCCGTTAAAAAAGAAACAGATGAAGACCTTGTGCATACAGAGCCAAAGACATTCCGTAAAGATCGAACCATCGGTCAAAATGCATTCATTCCTTCAATTAGAGCGTTTATTCCAAAAGAGCAAGAAGTAGCCTTTTATGAAAAATATCCTCACTTCAAAGATGAAATTTAAGCACATCCTGATGTTACGATAGTCTCCGTCTATTTCTTTTTTTCATGAAATTGCGCCGCGGTATATCGGCGCAATACTTGAAAGAATATCTTTGTTATCTATAAGCAATTTCCAATAAAACTATCTATTCTTAAGGTAAGAAAATGCTTTACAGCGGATATACAAATGGAAAGTGTGCTTTCAAAAATTACGAGAAATATTCATAATCTATACATCGGTATTGTAACTGGGTCTTGGATTAATGTATTCTTCGATCCTCCGTACGAAGGTACTTCTTATCAACGTAAGCCCCCACAATCTGGGGAGCTATCTGTCATGGCTGGTGCTGTCATTATCATTGCAGGCTTTGCATTTGCTGGTCCTGTTGCTATTGGCATGTTCGCTTTTGGCGGTATAACCGCAATTCATGGATTACACAAACTCCTTTCATCAGACCATGAGTCATCGGTGATGCGCGCTTTGCTTGCTTTGGTCCGCATACCAATGGCATTACTCAGTGGGAACTGGTTTATAGAGTTACAAAATAAATTCCTCCCATATCCATTCGGGAAATCCGATCCGCTACCTGTCAAAATACAGCGTACCATTTCTTCCTGTATGCTCGGTGGCATAGGTTTTGGAGTTGTTGGATTAGGCCTCGTATCCGGTGTGTGGTCTCTTGCGGTGTTAGCTATAAGTACTCCTGTGTTGTTACGTGGTCTTTTTCTGGCTTCATCGACTTATGATAATTATCGCGATCGTAAATTGACAAAAAATAATGAGCATCAAGAGAGTCAGAATAAATCTTCGAAAAAAGCAAAATCAAAAGAAAATAATAACAATTACAACTCGAGCAAGTAGGGTTTATGTTAAAAAAGCAGCAGAATCTGGATTCAAAAGATCATGTCATCGCGCTATGTGATAGAGCCTACGCCCTCCTTTCGGGGGCTTGGGTTCAAGACATGTACTTTAATCAGCCACATAAAAGACGGTGGATTGCATTGTATCTATTTGTCCTACTTGCGATCACATTTTTGACGCCATATAGCTTTATGGGTATATGGCTTTTGAGCACAACTGTATTGCAGATTTTATCTTACAGAAAACGAACCCGTAATTTCTCTAAAATATTTGATATCCTCTCAGACTATGCATATTTTGCTTTAGCGTTTATCGATGGTCGGTTTTGGGGGACGCTTTTAACTGCCCCTTGGATTATTCGTCCAATAAATGATGATGCTCATGCAGAGGTCGTCAGCTGGTCGTTCTTTCACCATCAGAAATCTCGAAAAATAAAAGATCTTCTCAGTGTTACCTATCCATATAAAATGGCTAGAAATATTTTCACATATGCCATGTTGCTCGTGGTTTGTACAGGTATAGCAGTTTCAGCCAATGCTACCTCTCCTCTCACTGGATTAGCAATCACTCTAACAATTGCACCAGTGATTTTTCAAACACTAGCATATTGTGTGAAGCATACCTTTAAAAACCCACAAAACATTATGCCTCCTTCCCTGTTGCAAGATTTTAATCAGGGGCGTTCAATCAGCTATGCAGTGAGTGCTCTCATAATGTCTCTATGGGATGGCTCTTGGATGCAGTATTTATTGGGTCAGAAATCGGGTATGCAAAATATCCTTCTTGGATTGCTCATTTCAGTCTCAAGTGCCGCCTTACTCATAGGAACTCCATTTATTATCCTGACATTTTTCGGCATGCAACTTGTTATTAGTGGATTCGATTTGTTAAGTAAAACATATCCTCATTCTATTGAATTTGGAATCATCGCTCATTTTCTTAAAGGACTACAGGCTTTTTACGATGGACGCTGGGTACTTGTATTTACCGCCTTTGAGGAAGATAAAGATGCTTTTAAATGGCATATTCCTCTCATTTTAACAGTCCTTTTAACTTTAACGAGTTACTCTTCGATTATTGGAATGATATCTCCAATCACTTTTGCGCTGGGATTAATCACAATTGTTTCAGGCTATCTTCGTTGTCGATTATTAGTAAATAGTTCATTGAGTGAACATCACGTAGAAGGAAAAAAAGATATTGATCTTGAACCGACGGTGAATGAGGTTATGAGTGCGCAATATGCTTTTAGAAAAATCTTACAATCAGCGTATATGTTAGTAAGTGGACAGTTTGCTTTCTTGAATAACCAAGAGAGATATCGAATAATACAATTCGCAAGTGCTGTAGTTCTTGGTTCAATTGCATTTCTTGCTACTAGTCCAAGCACAATCTTTATAACTGCATGGTTTGCAATATTAGCAATTTCCTCTGCTCTCTCTTTAAAAGGCTCTTCAAATATTTTCAAACCATTAGAGTATCTTGCATTTGGAATTTATTCTTTGATGACTGGCTCTTGGATGAAACTATTTCACCCAAGCTTAAATATTTGGATTCGAAATAAAGACGATCTGAGACTCAATAGTCAGCAACATGGATTCGATGTTAAGGCCGCCGCTCTCAATACAGAAAATAATAATCAAATTGCTATTCATACAAGTTTAATAGGTTTCTTTAGCACGTATGGATTTTTTCTTGGTCTTCTCAACCCTTACATATATGCAGCGACCATGCTTGCAATTGCCCCGATTTTTCTTAAGGCCGTGCTACAGCTCAGCTTTAACCCTTCAGTAGGTCAAGGTATATATCAACTCGTGAATTTCTCATTGAAATTAGACCGGGAAAATAACACCCCTTCCGTTCAAATTACCGCAAGAGCAGTCCTTAGTATTGTATCGGGTACATGGCCTCACTATTTTTTTAATATCACTCATCCTCTCATCACATTAAGTCTTGGTGGTTCATTAGTGCTCTTGGTATTGACTCCAATATCACCTCCGGTCGCTGCGATTGCTCTTGTGTTCGGTACATCTGCAATTATGTCTACACTAGCTAAAAAAGCTGCGACATTCCGAGATGTGTTTTTTGTCACATTTTTTTCACATACCTTCATCGCAATAAATAATATCCTTAGCGGACAATGGATTTTTGATTTATTTGCTTTTGAAAGAAATCAAAAAGAATTAGCAGGAAATGCATTTTATATCGGTGCATTGAGCTTGCTTATCACCACATCATGTGCCGCACTTCAAATGATTTCTCTACCTGTTTTTATCACTGCAGTGATTATTGCTTTTCCTATCATGTTGCAAGGGTTAGCTCATGCTCATGCCCCAATTGCATATGAATATATTAATCAAAAAGAGGAAAAGAATGATGCATGTAAAATCCCAGAGAGTGATTTACCAGATGAAGAGATTTATTTAATAAAACGACCGAAGCGTTAAGGCCTCCCCAAAAAAAAATAAGAAATAAGAATTCTTGAGCAAAATGCTTGCGCAACCGCGCTTCTTTCAGAGGCGGGTCAAGGAAGCTCTCGGCTTTTGGCCGATATTTTTATTGATTGATTAATTTGTTTTGCAGAAGGCGGTGTTCTTTGATGCTGAATGTAACTCTTGACCACCTCTAAACTCGCTCCACCAACCGACACAACACAATAGCTTGG
>VGTX01000029.1 GCA_016874315.1 Gammaproteobacteria bacterium
GGAAAAATATCATTTCTGAACGAAGCTCAGACCGCGTGATTAAAAGCATCGTATTTTGTAGTGGCAAAATTTATTATGATTTACAAAATCATCTCAATAAAAATGCTCCTAACTCGTCTACAAAGCTTGTTCGTATTGAACAGCTCTATCCATTTCCGGCCGAAGAAATTCAGGAGCTCTTGAAAGAATATCATTTAGTTCAAAAGGTGTTTTTTGCACAAGAAGAGCCTCAAAATCAAGGGATTTGGGGTTGGATTGCACCACGGTTACAAAAACTCTGTCCAATCGCAGTTACTGTAGAATATATTGGCCGACCAGAAAGTGCAGCTCCAGCCACAGGCTGGGCGCAGCGTCATAAAGAAGAACTTGCAAACTTATTATCGGATTTCGAAAAGAAAATTCGATAATACAAGTTTAATCTTTTGTCATAGCGAGAGACTTGGCTCGCTATGACAGCTCATATTCATTTGGCACCCAATCTTGAGCACAGGCCATGAGTTGCTCATCCCCATAAAAAAGTTCATAGGTCAAATATGTATCAATTTTCTCGAACGTTTCACAAACCTGCCCAATAAGGTGTGTTTTTAATGCTGAATCTTTGATAGCGTATAGATCAAACAAATAAAAACTTAATCGTATAAATTCTTTGGCAATTTCAGGACCATGCATTGATGCATAATTATGATATGTTGCAAAATAGCACGGTAAATCGATTGAGCTTTGCCAACTGCCATAATTGCCAATCAGATCATCATGAGCTCCAAAATAATAGGGTTGTGAAAATCCTCTTTCTAACATTTCCTCCCATAATCCGGGGCCAATTCCACCTTGCATTCCACCAAGAATCTGAGCATATTCATTGATATTATAAGATGGATGTTGTATAGCCCAATCCACCATGTCTTCAATTTCTGCGTCATACTGCATGGATGTTTTTTGTAATCGAGTTTTGCGTGTCGCTATATGCTTATACAATATGTGGTATTTTTGAAGTTCTGATTGACTGATTTCATGTAAAGCACGAATGACTTGCGGCTTTGTATCGCGATCGATTAATAAATTATTATTCCAAGAAGCGCCAAATGGACTTGAAAAATATGTGTTATACAATCCTGATTCAATATGATAAACACCTAAGGCTTTTGCGCTATCAAAGATTTTTTGATGACCATATACCTCACTAAATGTATCAATATCAATATAAATATTTATATCGAAATTTTGGTCAAATAAGGCCAGTATTCGAAGCCAATCACTGCAAATACTTCCTGAGCCCTGCTCACAATGTATACGCGCAGAAGACCACTGCTCTTGACGATCGTCCAACTGTGTATTCCAAACCGTCCATTTGATCATATCTCCGTATTTTTCATGCCAATCTTCTTGTAGTTCCTGATGTTTTTTCAAAACATTTTCATCAACAATCAGTTCAATTTGGAAAGAGTTAGGATATTTTTTCACCCAAGGAGTGGCGGATTGGCAAAATGCTTCAAGAGATTTCTTCCATTTTTGAAACTTCAGGTCATCACCTCCAATTAACCGAGCCTGGTCGGGATTTTGTGCTCCGGGGCTAACCCAGATTTGAATCATACGACATGACCGAGCTGCAGAATGATTGAGCTCTTGAAAAAAAGAATCATGCCATACCGGATTGTGATAGAAATAGCGCATTTCAATCAGCATACATACTGCAATAATCCCTAATATTACTCTGAATCTCACGACACTCCTCCTAATTCAGATAATGAGAAATACAAACATGCTTCTTGCTTCATAAGTCTTTCATTAAATCCTAGTAACTCAATTTCTCTCCAGCATTTTTGACATTCCGATTTTAATTGGCTCAGCCACTGTGGAGCCCGATCGGAATTTTTACGCATAGAAAAATAATCATAAAGATAAAAATTGAGTTTGAGAAACCATGCTGCAGCATCAGGCCCATAGAGTTTAGATAATGTTTCGTAGCTTTGAAAATTCGAGGGGAGTGTTGCACCTTCTCTCCAGCTGAAATAGTTTTGCATTCCATCGACATGAGAGTCGTGATATGGCTGAACAATCCCCCTTTCCATCATTTCAAACCAGAGTCCTGGACCAATACCGCCCAAAATCAGTCCGTATTCATTCATTTGTGTTTTGGGGTGTTGGATTGAATATTCTACTAATTCATTAATAGTTTTCTGGTATTCATCCCATTGCATTTTCGATCTTAAAGGACGCGTTGCAATATGATGGTAGAGTTGAGAGTGCTCTTGCAAAATTTGCTGACTTCTTATATCGATATAATCGAGTGCTAATAGACTTGGGTGAAGTGCAGTAATCAAGTCACCATTCCATGAAACGAATTTTGGTGTTGCGTGAAAGGTACTTGCTATACTGCCCTCTGGGCAATTTGCACCAAGAACCCGATCGCTGCGCAAAAGTAATCGATTTGCAAAGGCCTCACTAAAAGTATCCACATCCATATAAATATTGTGGTCAAATACTCGATCGTAAAGGAGCCGCCCTCTTAAAAAATCACTACAGACAGAAGCGCAGCCAACACGACATTGTTCAATCCCTTCTTTCCAAAAGGTGTTGTGTTGCATAAACTCACTGTCTGTCCATAATGTCCACTTTATCAAATCACCATATAAAGTCTCCCAATGCTCTCGTAAACGAGAGTGCTCCTGATAGACTCTCCGATCGACAACAAGCTCAAGCTGAAACGAAACGTCTTTTTGATAGTGTTTTGCACGGGTGCAGAGGGCTTCAACAGCATGATACCATTTTGCATAACGCGCCTGGTCACCTCCAATAGGAGCAACAGGAGCATTTAAATCATAAGTAGGACTTACCCAAACTTGCATGATTCGACAATCATGAATATCCCGCTTTATGAGAGTATGAAAGAAACTGTCATACCAATGAACGGAGTACCATACAAAGCCAAAATATGATAAAAAAACGAATAAAAAGAGCATCAACGATACTCTTGAAGGGGCAAACGGACGCATATTTTCTTCCTTAGGTAAGGCGACTATTTGAAAAGTATAGTGAGCAAAAATAAAAACTCTTTATATACTGATTCACAGATATCAAAAAAAAATGGTTATGGTTGTGCATCGAAAACCACAATACTCACTCTATATTGTACGAGTTATTTTATTTTTAACGCTTTTAATGCTTGGGACAAAATGGGCTCTAAAGTCATGGTATGACCCATTTTTTGATTCACTATATAAGAAAGACATTGAATCTTTTCGCATTATTTCGATTATTAGTCACGAACATGCGCACGAACCAAAATGGATTGAGGGGGTTCAATCGTTTCTTTCAGAAGTACGCAGTCGCACCGCTGGCAATCAAGTCTTTATTACGATTGACTGTATCTTGGACTCATCCGTGACAAATGAAGACCGTCACTTTTTAGAGAAAGCTTTTGGCCAAAGTCATATTGAATATTTTGATATGCAAGAGCTCATGCAGGAGTATGTGACGTACAAATGGTTTCCAAAAGTCTTATTACAAAATGTCGATCATGCACTGAGCCGTGATGTTTTAAAAGTTTGGGCCCTTGAGAGCCCTTATGATTTAAATATCTATATCGATCCAGTTTTATGGGCATCTTTTTTAGATCATAAAGCAACAGTAAAATCCGATGTCGCATTCGGGATTGGATCGTATTACACCCAAGATGATGCATTCTTGATTCATTGGCTCACAGCTGAACATGAAAAATCTGATCGGCAACTGATGTTGATTGATAATCGTATGCTGATTTCCTCAGGGCACTCTCGTAAAGGCTCATTTATTCGAAGACAAATTATAGAGGCAATTGACACGCATTCTCAGGCATTGGAAGCCGTTTTATTACGTCCAATCACACTTATCTCTCCTCTTTCAGAGCAAGAGTATCGCAACGAATTAGAGCAACGCCGGATATGGTTATCGGAGCATCCCGATATTCCAATTTACGATCGATTATGGACCAGTATGATTGGAGGAAATCTCTTTTTAGAATTTACGGCTTTGGATTTAAAAATTTCGGAATTTTATAGCACAATGTTACAGCTTCCAGAATTAAATATCGATCGAGCTGTACGTCGAAATTCATGGACCTACGGAGAGTTATTGGGGCTTTACGGTAATAATCCCAAGTATCTTGATCACATTGTCATGACAACTTTGATTAACAATGACTTCTCGATCGCAAATGCAAACATTTATGCGAAAAATCCAAATATGCACGGATTAATTCAATCGCTTTTGAAACAAAATTTAAATGAGTGTGAACGAGAAGATCGTGATTTTCTTTTTGCGGAATAAAAATCTTCAATTTACATAAAGAGCACTCTTTTAGAGTGCTCTTTAATTTTATTCCTACTTAGACTCACGATTCCGAGGCGCATGCTCAGGCTTACTATCTAATATCGCAGTCAACGGGGCAATAGGTCGATACGGATGCGCCGCGATACTATCTATCATACTTTTCAAATCAAGCGGCGGATTGCATTGACTTGCAAAATCATAAGCACTTTCTCCTCGAGAGTTTTTTAGACTAGGATCTGCTCCATTTTCTAATAGAAACTTCACAAGAGATTTTAGATCATCGAGATTTGGATGATCTAGACTATCGGGATTTCTATGGTCTCGTATCTCACGCAACACACGTATCAATGGAGTACCAAGGGCAGGAAGGGAACAATCATTAATATTTCCACCACATTCGATGAGTTTTAAAATAAACTGACATGTCCGCTCTAAATCTGAATATAAGGTATTAGGAATATAGTCTTCATGAGAATATAAGAAGTCATTGAAAGCTATCTCCATAAATCTCTGTAAAAGCTTATCTTTATTCTGCTCATCTTTTGATAAAATGGCCTCTAACACATCTCCTCTATTATATACCCAGCAAAGATTAAATAAGTCAATTTTGTGAACAGAATCGATATCCATAACTTTATTGCAAGACATCACTTGCACTTTTTGCATATGTAAAAGCTCTGCAATCAGATCTGCACTCCCCCCATCAACAATTGCTAGAAAAATATAATCTATAAGATCATCATTTTTAGAAATTGCTCCTATCAACCGATCTAAGATTTTTGAAGAAGTAGGCTGTCTCAGTGCAAAGTAGAAAATATTATAATCAATCTCTATTGCGGAAAATGGATCGTCAGATTTCAATGCTGCTTCAACAAGCTCTTCATTATTGGAGTAAACTCCTAACATAATGGCATATTCACGCTTCAGCACCCCCTGATTCCACCAAGACATCAAGTCAGGTTTTTCTGTGAGAAGATCTTTCACAAGACCATAAAGTTTATTACGAAAATGTATCCCATTTTTTTTGGTATTGACTAAATATTGGCCATACATGAAGCTCCTACTTTTATACTTACAATTCCCACGTAATTTTTGTAATAAAACCCCCACCCCTCCGAATGCATTCATCGCTTTTTGCGTCTCAGGTGCTATCCCCTCATCAGCTGGCAGCAAACACTGTGCAGCAACAGCATCGGACAATTCCCCACTGCGACTTTTTTCGATGAGTTGATTGTTATACGCTTGCGTGAAAAGACTAAATTCATCAGATAAATCTTTATAGGCTTCTCTGTTATAACAAAACTCACTCAAAAATCGATCGTTTATTAGACCAGTTACATCTAAAAATGGAGCAAATTTTAATATATTTCCCTCTTTTTTATTCAAATTCGAGCCATGATGTTCTTTATAAAACTCTCGCCATTTTTTCACCTGTGCGATATTAACATGCTTACTCTGCAAGCATTTAATAATCACCCGATAGAAAACCGTTGGCTGGTCGATGAGATATTGTTTCTCAAAAACTGATAAATCATCTAGAGTGTTCTCTTTGGCACAGAGCTGCATAATTCCATCATAAATACGTTGCTCAAATCCATATATAGAATCAAAAAATAAATTTCCTGACTCTGGAAAATCCTTAAAAAATAGCAATATCGACTGCCAACTATTCTTAGTTAGGAAATTTTCGGAAGAAAGATGTCGCATATTTCTATTAAATGCATCTTTTATATATTGTTGAGCATCACTTTTGTATTGATTATGCGTGCATATCAGATGTAGCATTTCTATCGATTGCGTTAAGGTCTGCATATTTTTTTGAATATAGAGATCGAGTTTTGGGTGCACAGTATCGGGATTGTGTGCTAGCAACTGTCTGAGTATATTAGGGTGCATTTTTTCGATTGGCCATTTCTGCATGGCATCAGCATCTAAAAGATGCGGTATTACTGCAGAGGCTTTTTCTCGATCATTGTCTTGCAGCACTTCATAACAATAATTCATCCAATCATTGATTATATCCTCATTGTAATTCTTATGTGCATGCAGAGGCATCATCTTTAAAAAAATCTCAAAATTCCGATCGATAATATTTTTTAAATCACGATCTTTATTCATCATATAAACATGCAACACAATTAAGAGGCTCCAAGGCGTCTCTGCCCCCTCATGCTGATGCATTTGCTCAAAATCTTCTTGAGAAAAATGATGTATTAAAGAAATCATGGTTGTTTTTACGAAGCTTGTTCTAAATAATATCCATGACGCTTGACTATCATGAGTATTGAGAAAACTTTTTTGATTGATCACGTAATCGTGTACGTATTTCAAGATTTCTTGATTTTCTAACTTCAAGCCCGCATTTTTATAATCCTCTTGTAGTGATACTATGAGGAAAATGACGAATGCTGGTGGCATATGAGAGTGCATCTGTAATAGAACTCTCTCTTTGACCTCTTTTGAAGTCTTTTGAATACCTAATATAAAATTTCCAAATAATATATCGCCGTTTCCATTTAAACAACGGTCGGCTTTTTCTAACAGATTGATAATCATATCCGCAGCACCTGGGACACTTTCTATCGAGAAATTCTCAGTAAAAATTGTCTCGAAAATCTCCGCGATCATACTTCCATTACAAACCCCCATATTATATTTTTTCAAAAATTCTTTTGGCAGTCCGAGTATATCTGACTCATGATCGATATCTTTCAGAATATTTAAAAGATTTATTCCATCAAGAGCGGTATATGCCTGGCTTTTTTTAGCAGGAAGCCCGCTGTCCTGCTGCTCTAGCTCAAACCAATAAAATATTGCACGATCGGTGGGCGTTTTTATAAGTTGTTCACGATATGCATAGCAAAAACGAGCAATATCATGACGTGGGAATTTCTGACGATCTAACGCAATCATAATGTCTTGAAGAGAATGATTTGAAAGATTTACTCGATCGCAAAGAGCAATCATCTTATCGAACAGTCTTTGATCTTTGTAGGCCAAAATCTGCAATATCATTTCATAATTGAAAAACTGAACACCGTTATCAATCAAGAGCACTACATCTTCTATACGCCCCAACTGCAATAATATCCCCAACGTTTCGGAAAAATTATATTCTTCATCTGCAATATATTCTGACAAAAAAGATGGATCTTTCTGAAATACCCTAACCATATAATTGATTGCTTGAGGGGAGTCTAAAACTTCATTGAACAATGTGCGTAAGAATGGATAATGGACTCGATCGAAAGACAACCCATGATCAAAGTACGCATGAAGATCACGATCAATCTTCTTCCTACTACGCAAACAATAGGTGAGAAACTCACTAATATCGAGTGACGACCATCCAGATGGTCTCTGCATATTTACAGCAACAAGGAAATTTTGATACAGAGCTGGCCGATCGAGAATATCATAGCATACTGCAATAATATTCTTTATCTCATCAGAAGATAAAGAACAAACAATCGATTGAAATGCCACAGCATTATGAGTATAGAGGTCTGTAATCAAGTTATATAAAAATTCAGCAGATGGATGAAGTCCTGTAAAAAAATCCTCCGCTATTTTTTGCTCACTGACAATATGATCAACCCCTTGAGGCATAGGCGCATATTCTAATGCTGTCAGATTTGCACCAAGTAATTGAGCCGCTCCAAAGGCAAGCAACTCCAGCCGTTCGATACATCGATCGACCCTATCATTTGTAATTGAGCGGAAAAGCTGCATAATTTCGAGAGGCTCAAGAGCTGATAGATAAGGGGTGATAGCAGCATTCAGATTTGACTGGATTGCCAAATCGGAAATCTCATCATTTTCGACGGTCTTTCTTTTTAATATACTTGAGACAATCAAAGACTGCTGCTCTGATGTTCTTTTTTGCTCTAACGGCCAGATCCCATCAATATATGCTTGCATCTGATAGAGTTTAGTGGAGCTAAGAGCAAAACCCATAGCAATCATAAATCCTTGAAATTCAGCTGGGACTTCTAGCTGCCCTTGCGGCTGAGTGGCTATCCATTCTTGCCACTTTGTGAAAAGTTCTTTTTCATTTATTTGATTGGCAGAAAAGAAATCAGCGATAGGATAGTCAACAATCTCTCTAACCCAATGTGCTCTGACAAACCATTGTGCATCTTTCTGATAAAAACAGACTTGAAGTGGTTGGAGCGCATCATATTCTTCTGTGACATTATAAAAACCTTGCCAAATATTATTAATGACGCGATTGCATTCAATATTTTCAAGTCCTTCTAATTCCTGCGCTTGATGATGAGACATATGCTCCTGCAGCAAGTACTCAATCACATGATCTTTTTGGCCTTGATTCATGACAGCATCTATAGACGGGTCTGGAGTGGACCAGCCAGTAAAGACCTCACGTGCATTGTGGATCGTGGTACGATCTTGCGTCATCTGTAAAATGATTTCTGACTCCAGGACACGAAACATTGAAATCAGACGCAGATCTGGTTCTTTTTTAGAATCTTTTACACGCGTTGCAATACTGACCCAACGAGCATTCTGGCTATCCTGGAGATTGAGGAGAATTGTTGGGGTATTTTGCGTCAGTGAAAAAGCCACTATTGGGGTGCGATCAGATATAATCTCCCAATCATGATTTTCTAAAGGAAGAGCACGGCTTTCCAATATAATCGTGGACTGATTATTCTCATCTTGTTGAGTTCGAAAGCGATATACAGATTTGATATTTCCATTTTCATCCAAACCAAACCGATATTTTTGATAATCTAGCCGATCCATAACATAGCCATTATAAGGGAGTATATTCCTATACTAGCGCTTAGCTTGATGATCATGGTGTGTAAACACCGATCTTAAAAATATAACACATTTAAAAATCAAATACATAACAATCAATCGGAGAGCATATTTTCTATACTCTCCGTATGATCTCTTTTTTTAAAATGAAGGTTTCTTGAGATCTTTATCTGTAGGAATAACCTCCCCTTGCGTACACATAACCTTTTGGTAAGCAGAAGAACGATCGGGATGTGTATGACGAAAATCGAGAGATTGTCTGATAAAAGGAGGCACCATCAACGCACATGCAATCATCGT
>VGTX01000030.1 GCA_016874315.1 Gammaproteobacteria bacterium
CAATATTTTTTTATGAAAAATCCGTCAACCCCTGCTCGGATTGGACAGGATATCCCAGTAGAACTGCAGGCCTTCAATTGGGCCGCGTTTTTGGGGAACTGGCTTTGGGCTATTCATCATGGGATATGGGTGGCCTTTGTGCCCTGTCTCTTGCTTCTTATTGGGGTTATGACTGGATTTCCCCCTCTGATCTGCATTTCGCTTGTTTTCACGATTCTTACACCCTTTGCATTAGGATTGTATGGTAATGCATGGGCTTGGAAAAAGAGAGGTTACTACTCATCTCCTGATATTTTTTTAGAACAGCAGCGGCAATGGAAGAGAAATATATTTATAATATTCGCATCTATTCTTTTCAATGAATGGACTTGGAAAAAGAAATATTACTGGTCATTTCCTGATATTTTTTTAGAACAACAGCGGCAATGGAGGAGAAATATATTTATAATATTCTTCGCATCTATTGTTGTAATTGTATTTTATTATTTGAATTTTTCATCGATGGTCAAAATACCTATTCAAATTGCTTCAAAAGAAGAAGAGATTGTTCAATATCTGGGTGATAGTATTGTAAAAAGCAAATATTTGGGGAAGATTTCTTGTGAATGGAACGATCGGGGTAAGAGGATTGAATCACACTTTACCGTAAAGGGCACTCGCAATGAGGGAGATCTTCATATGATCATATTTATGAATGATGACAATATCATTGTAAAAAAGCTTCTTTTGGAAGATCTGGATGGCAATGTTATTTATAATCGTACAAATTTTTACTATCAATATAAAGGCGTTTTTGTCTAAATCACGTTAACCTCTCACGCAGAGAGGTTACCAACCTCTCTCGCTTACTAACTTAAGTACAACCTACTTTTACTGGAAACTCCCACAATCCTCTCCTTCTGATAGCCTCTACTACTTAATTAGCGATATCAAACAAAGAAGATCTATTTGCAATAATTTTAATATTAGTAATTTATAAGTTTTTAAGCGCGATCAAAATCTATCAGGATTTTCGCTGAGTCAATAATCACACAATACTCTTTAGAGATAATTTTTACAAAAATTATCGACTAATTCCTTATGTTTTGTGCGCTCAAGTTCCCAGCTAATTAAGATTTCATTGCGGGATGCATTCGGGTTCTCATTTAAATATCTTTTTACAAAATTAATATAAGCCCATTCAGCCTTTGGTGCGCTACCATATATTTTTCTAAACTCATATTCTTTACTCCACATATCAGCGAACTCTTGATATGTAGGTGGATTGCCATCCATCCAACGAGTTTCTAACCAATCAATACCAAAAGCTGTAAAGTGAAAGTGTTGGCCAATAATCTCTTTGAAGAAAATTCTATTTTTTAGATCGTTTTTATAAGAACCTTTGAGCATTAAAGCATTGCATGCCAGCTCATAATCTTGTCGTTTTTTTGCAATTGAAATTACAGGATATTCTTTCAATTCGATTTTCTCACCAGTTTTAAGAAAATGGATTATTCTATTTATAAGCTCTATTTTTTTGCCTTTGAAAGATAGTGCTATTTTATCGCAACATTGTTTTAGCTCACTCACATAAAGATAGTGCAAGCTATCATGTAATCGATTGATCTGATCACTTAAATTAACACTCATACGATACCGCCTACAAACCACTCAGATGCAATAGATAGATTTTGTTCGCTTAAAAATCTTCGTTTGAAGCGATCGTGCGCCCCACATACCACAAGGATTTGAACTGCACCTTTAAGTTTGGCGGCAGCTTTGGTGCTGTCAATTAAGGCTGCGCCTACAGACTGCCACATTATTTCTGATGCCACACAAAAATCATCTATCATTAAGGTCAATCCACCTGGATTATAAACTTCCGGAGCAGGCATGAACTTACCAATAATAAATCCTATCACATCCTGCGCATCATTTTCTGCGATAAATATGACATAGTTAGTATCATCGAGTATTTCTGTGAACCAGGTCTTTTGGGCATTATCACCAGCTTGTCCAGCATCTCGCCAAAATTGTGGCTGAGCTTTTTCATAAAATTTTCGCTTATTTTTGGAGAATAAAACCATAGCATCTACATCACGTACTAGAGGTGAGCGCATACAAAAATTGAGATTGATTTTATTAGAAATGCTGTATTGTGAATCGAACGAAAATATAACTCTTTCGGGACAATATTCATCATAACTGACTTTTTTTATTTCTTTCTTAAAAGAATGACACACAACTTCACTGATAACTTTTTCCCAGAATTTCAAGGCAGATTTATTATATGGAATAACAGAAACCTCCCATTTTCCTGGATGCATTCTCCAAATTTCTTTAGCAACATGAGAGGCAACTCCTCGCCCTTGAAATTTAGCGATAATAAAGAACTCACCAACATTCCAATCAGCATCAGGATCTTCGGTGGCTTGATTCAAAAGAACAAATCCTGCGATTTCATCGTGTACCTTTACCAAATAGACTTTTCTTGACGACTCTTCAAAATAATTTTTAAAATCAAAACCTTCATACAAACCATTTTTAGGGATTGCCCAATCGGATGAAATGAAACCGCAGTCTCGTGATAAATCATAAAAATAAAAACGAGCCATATTTTGAATACAAGAGTAATCATCGAGCGCTGCAGCTATGATAGAAATGTTTGATGCAACTTCTTTACTATTCATCATGACTTCCTTAAGTATAATTTCATGCCTTCATGGCTGGACTCAAAGCCAAGCTTTTCATAGAAATGTTTTGCTTTCGGTCTTTTTTTATTTGTTGTGAGCTGAATAATAGACGCATCATGATCGAGTGCATATTGAATCGCTTGCTCAAACATCCAGGTTCCTATTTGCTGCCCTCGATATTTTTCAGCCACTCTTACGGCCTCTATTTGCATTCGTGTGCTTCCTATAAAAGTCAGTGATGGCATAATTGTTAAGTGGCAAGTACCTACAATCTCGACTTGATTTTCTATAACCATTAAATATTGATTTA
Organism: Gammaproteobacteria bacterium; assembly: GCA_016874315.1. Lineage (GTDB taxonomy): Bacteria > Pseudomonadota > Gammaproteobacteria > Berkiellales > Berkiellaceae > LLD-282. The sequence goes on from VGTX01000030.1 coordinate 2,983, forward strand.
GATCAGCATCTATTTTATGAAATGCTTTGATATATTTTTCATCGAGCACATTTGAGCTTGATTCTCGCATTTGACCAAGTTCATCTTCTAGAAGCAGCTCAATCAACCGTGGTAAATCATGTAAGGTGGCTTTTCGGTGAGAAAGTATAGTTTTCATCAAAAGATCTATTCTGTATAAAATGATTCATATAAAGATATGTGTTTTGAGAGAGAAAATCAAAAAAAATTAATCCCACGAACAATTACCTCCATTCAATCAAAGCAGTCGTTAAGAGTAGCAGCTCAGTGAGACAGCAAAGTCAAAACCCTTCCACAGCCAAAGACTCAAAAAGCTGAATGATGATCGTAGAAGTTATTCGAAAAAGAAATCTTTTGCAAAAACGAAAAACTCTTTCAACCCATAACAAAATATTTTCGCATCAAGATTATAATGAATGCCCTTTGGAGTAATGACATATAAATGATCGAGTTGCAAATCATCTACGGATGCTCGCATCGATCTGGTTAAACTTGCGACATCGGAGTATTTAAATTCAAATCCTATTTTCTTCCCCTGAATCATTAACAATAAATCAAGTTCAGCACCGTGCTCTGTTCTCCAAAAATAACAATTTTCATCACGCACCTCTAAAAAACGTATAATTTCTTCGAGTGCGTAACCTTCCCATAACGCCCCTAATTTTGGATGTCCAATCAGACTGCGTTCTGTCATATCCAGAAGATGCATACATACTCCACTATCTCTGATATAGACTTTGGGAGATTTAATTTGACGTTTAGTTATATTTTGGTGAAAAGGCCGTAAAATCCTCACCACAAAAGTGCCTGCAAGCAATTCAATATATTTTTTAACGGTAGTATGACTAATTCCGACTTGGCCACCTATTTCTGTATAACTCACTAACTGTCCATGGTAGTGCGCTAATAGAAACCATAAATGCCTCATATGTCCGTGATTAATATTGAATCCTAGGCACCCCAAATCTCGCTCAATAAAAGTTTGAATAAAGCTTTCTAACCAAAAATGCGCTAATTTAAAATCGTTTTGAAGAAAAGCTTTTGGAAATCCTCCAAAAGTAAAGTGTCGATCTATTTTTGGATACTGATCTATCACCTCGGTCAATGTAAATGGAGTAAGTTCTAAATAGGAAATACGTCCAGCAAGACTTTCTGATGATTGCTGAATTAAGTCTCTATGTGCACTACCGAGTATTAAGATCTTTTTTTGATAATGATCGACAAGATACCTTAATGTTACAAATAAATTTGGTACTCTTTGAATTTCATCCAGAATAATCAAACCATCTAGTTCTTCTAGTGTTAGGAGTGGATTTTCTTGCAATATTTTTGCGTGACGATGATTTTCAAGATCAAAATGGTGAAAGAGAGAGGCTTGGTTTTTAGCAAAAGCAAGAGCCAAGCTTGTTTTACCACATTGACGTGGCCCCAAAATCGCACAAATAGGATTTACTTGAAAGCATTTTTTAATTTTTTCTATATATGCATGCCTCTGAATCACCAAAGAACCGCGTAAATTGAAATTCATATTTTAAATTTACGCCATTCAAATCCATTTTGTCAATTTAATGATTTTGCTACATAATTCAAATACCTCAGCATACGGTTTGTTAGGATGCGGTAGCGATATAATGGTCTAGCCGCTAACATATTCAAAAACCCATATATCAAAGAAAGACTGTGTCCATTTCATTTTCTAAAGTGGCATTGTTTTATTCCTACCCAAATTTCGCATTTAAAAGTTGATTACATAGAGTCACCGAAATAATTTAGACTAACGAGTCTCGTAAACATTTACATATGTACTATAAAGTGTATAATAATTGATATAGAAATGAACCTCTCAAATTACATCCGAATATGCGATGCTATTGTGCAATTGATAGAGCCTTTAGCCGAAGTTGTTATTCATGACCTTGATAAGAATATAATCAAATATATCAATGGAAATTTGTCTAAACGAAAAACGGGCGACGCAAGTTTACTTGATATCACTAGCCTCAATAACATAGAAAAAATAGTCTATCCAAAAGTTAATTTTGATGGCAGACTCGTCAAATCTATCTCAGTATTACTTGAAGAAAAATATCTTCTTTGTATTAATTGTGATGTCTCCATCTTCAATAAAATGCAAGAAATCAGCAATGTATTATTACAAATGGGTAATCCGCCTGAATCACTTTTTACCAATGATTGGCAAGAAAAATTGCATGTCACCATTCATTCTTATTTAGAAAATCATCATTTATTATTCGATCAACTCTCTTTCAGCGATAAGAAAAAACTATCGAAACATTTATTCGATCTGGGCGCATTCCAGGAAAAAAATGCCGCAGACTATATCGCGAAAATTCTGCAATTAGGTAGGGCAACAATTTTCAAATATTTAAAAGAATGGAGAAACCAATGAACGTTTTTAAATTAGAAGAATACCTTACGAAATATGAATTTTCGTCTCAATATTTATTATGCTGCTCGGATGCTGAGAGCTTCAAGATGTCAACAATCATAGAGATGGCCACAGCAGAAGAACATAAAATGTGGGATAATTTATCTTTACAATATACAGAGCCCTATGGACATCCATTACTGAGACAAAAAATCTCTGAACTATACCCAGGCCTATCATATGAGAACATATTATGCTTTGCAGGCGCTGAAGAGGGGATCTTTTGCGCTTTGAGCTGTTTAATTCAAAAGAATGACCACGTCATTACGCTCACTCCGTGTTATCAATCACTCCTAGAAATTCCGAAATCTAAGAGTGCTGATGTAACAGAAATAGAGCTACAAGAAGAAAATAATTGGCAAATCGATCTAGATTTGATTAGAAAAGCGATAAAACCTAACACAAAGTGTATTGTTATCAATTTTCCGCACAACCCTACAGGACAGATTATTGAAGAAAATCAATTAAAAAGCCTAATAGAGCTTTGCGAGCATCATGATATTTGGCTTTTTTCTGATGAAGTTTATAGGCTACTCGGACCTTCAAAAAACGAAGGCACTACTCCTGCCGCATGTCTTTGGAGTAAAGGCTTATCTCTAGGGGTTATGAGCAAATCCTTTGGCATGCCTGGATTGCGTATTGGTTGGATTGCTTGTCAAAATAAGACTATGCTTCATCAAATGAAGCTTATGAAAGATTATCTCTCAATATGCAATAGCGCACCTTCTGAAATACTTTCCCTTATTGCTTTGACACATAGAGAAGAAATATTAAAACGGAATAATAAAATTGTTTCTGATAATCTGAAAATTCTCGATCAATTTTTCTTAGAATATCATCATCTTTTTGAATGGGTGCGCCCAAAGGGCGGTTGTGTTGGCTTTGTAAAATATAAAAGCCCTGAGTCTGTTGACTCTTTTTGCGATCGACTTTTGAAGAAAAAAAATGTACTTTTACTGCCTGCATCCGTATATGACTATCATGGCAATCATTTCCGCATAGGTTTCGGTCGAAAAAACATGCCAGAATGTCTCGATCGGTTAAAAGAATTTTTGAATGATTAAACACTCTAATCCAAATGAAATTTATAAAAATAAATAAGTCTTACAGTATGCGGCGGCGGATATTAGAAATGAATCCTCCAACGCCTATTGATATTGTTTTTAATAAAAAAACTTATGCTAAATCTTAAAATACCCCTCATTTTAACACCGTTACATCATTTTTTGACCTTTAACTCTAAAGTTGTGATTTGGTTTTTGAAAAAATCCATGTATAGCAACTCATTGATTTGAAATATCTTTCAATAATAAAAAATCAAAAGACCAAATAGGTTGATTTTTTATTAACTATGGCTTAATTTTTTATAAACTACAACTTTAGATTATCTAAGCCACCCTCATGTATACCCGAACTTTAGAGAATGATCTTTTATATTTTTCTAAAAAATATCCAATTATTACTCTACTCGGCCCACGCCAAGCAGGCAAAACAACCTTGATCCGAAAAATCTTTCATGAGTTACCTTATATTAATTTGGAAGACTTTGAACAAAGATCGTTAGCAAAGGCCGATCCAAAAAGTTTCTTAGAAAAATTCCCTGAAGGCGCTATATTTGATGAAATTCAGCGTGTACCTGAGCTGTTATCGAGCATTCAAGTTAAAGTCGATCAGGCTCTTAAAAAAGGAATGTTTATCCTTACAGGAAGTCATCAAGTACAACTACATGCTGAGGCTAGTCAATCATTAGCAGGAAGAACAACAATATTACGATTATTACCGTTAAGTTTAGAAGAAATTCGATGTAACGATATTGAAATAGCGCTCGAAGAAGTTATGTTAAAGGGCGGATATCCTAGGATTTATCATGACAATCTACCTGTTACAAATGCTTACAGTAGCTATTTTCAAACATATGTAGAAAGAGATGTCAGAAGCATTATTAATATAAAAGATATATTAAAATTTGAAAAATTTGTAAAATTATTGGCAGCTCGAGTTGGACAAGTTATTAATTACGCATCTTTAGCGACAGATGTAGGTATCAGTGCAGTGACAATCAAGGAATGGGTTGCTGTATTAGAAGCCTCTTATCTGATTTTTAAGCTCGATCCGTATTTTGAAAATTTTGGAAAAAGATTAATTAAATCTCCAAAGATTTATTTTACAGATACAGGGTTGTTATGTTATTTGCTAGGAATAGAAACAATTGTCCAATTACAACAAGATATGTTGTATGGAAATATTTTCGAAAATTTTGCGATATTAGAATTACATAAAGCCTGCTATCATCACGCACGAGAACCGAGATTTTATTTTTATCGTGATGTAACTGGCAAAGAAGTCGACTTATTAATTCAAAAAGGTAGCTCTCTCATTCCAATCGAAATTAAAAGCTCTAAAACATTCCAAGCGTCTTTTTTAGATGGAATATTCCATTTTCATCAACAAGCAGGAGCAAGGGCACTTAAAGGTGCATTGGTATACTCAGGGTTAGATAATCATCAAATAAAAAACGTTCAAGTACTTCCGATAGAAAAATCATTAGAGGTATTTAAGCTGGAAAAAGACTATGAATAAGGAATAAAAACAGATCTGGTCTGCAAATCAGCAAGATGATTATATTGCAAAGAAGAGTGCTTTTAGCTGTGCGATTGTTTTTTAAATTAATGAAAAATTGATAATCCAACAGTACAGATGCATCAGACAGTCTAGCATTCAGGAGTAATAGTAGCCTTAAGCATCTGGACCGCTGTAGTTTCTTTCTGACTTGATAATATCTTAAATCCTGCCTTTTCGTAGCATTTAATTGCTGAAATATTGGTTACATCTGGAGCGACAAAAATATAGGCAAATTGAGCACAGTGTAATTTAAGAAATTCTATAATTGCAGTCGATCCTAGATTTTGTCCTAACACCGATTCTTCTCCAATAAAAATATCAAACGCACCGAGGTTTGCTGGGAGGTCTACCAACTGTTCGCTCTTAAGAAAATCGTATGCATTATAAAGTTGGATGTATCCAACAGGATTTTTCTCTCTATAGATAATGAAAGCTTGAATAGGTTTTTGTATTCCGTGTTCAATCTTATAGCCTTTGATGTATGAACTATATTTCTCATGAATCAATGCCATTGTATACGTCACATCCCGATCCCACCACCTTTTGACGTGCGGGGCTTCTAGCCATGTTAGCAGTAACGGGAAATGTGATTCATGGAGTGGTTGAAATGTAATCTGCATACTCTAATCCGAAATTTCTAATGATATAAATGCCTTTGGCATAGGAGTTATCAACACGAAACTTAATATACTACGTGCAGCATCAAGAGGAGATGTCATACTTGTATCAACTTTAAAATCATATGAATTCAAAACACCTTGATGTACTCTATCGATTTGATCATTTGAGAGACCAATGCAACGGTCTTGTCTTGAGCGCTCTCGTTCTTGCATAACTGATAGATCGCAAAAAACACCGATATAATAGACTGTGTATTTTTTTAAATATTTTGCATAGGTTTTTAAACACTCTTCATCTAATAACACTTCATCGATAATAAGATTCATACCTTTATCTGCTAGTATTTCTGCAACAAGTGGTAGAGTTTTAAATAATTCTTGACCTGCTGGTTGTAATGCAACATGCATAGTAGGGCCACGGTTATTTTTCCCCGGAATAAATGTTAAGTATGATTCTTCCTTAGTGACTGGAAGCATATCAATAAAAGTATCGACACCAAACGTTAACCAAAGCTCTGGACTTTCATGTTGTATCGCCTTTGCGATGGA
>VGTX01000031.1 GCA_016874315.1 Gammaproteobacteria bacterium
TTCCGGAACCGAAACACACGCCAGCTCTCATTCGATCGTAGGATTCTAAATTGTCATTTAACCCACTGTGTTTGATCGCTGCAAAGGCCGCATGTAATGCATACGCAATAAACAAGTCACAACGTGCGAGAATTTTTTGATCATAATCTATGCATCCTGGATCGAAATCTGGAATACAGCCAGCTGCAAGGTGTAACGCAGCTGGTAAAAACCGATCGGAGGGATACCGTCGAATTGCACTTTGTCCGTCAAACAGATTTTTTGAAAAAGACTCTAAATTCGATCCGAGTGCACTGAGCACGCCAATGCCAGTACAGACAACGCGACGATTTTGCATGATAAATTAAAATCGATTAATTAACGATTTTCTTATTATGAATATAATCGAGCACATCTTGTACACATAGAAACTTTTCCGCATCGCTTTCTGGAATTTCGACTTCAAATTCTTCTTCGATAGCCATGACTAATTCAACCTGGTCTAAAGAATCAGCACCTAAATCATCTACAAATCTTGCTTGCGGAACGATTTTATCACGATCGACTTTCAGCCCAACGCTAATAATATCGTAGGTCTTTTCAACAATATCCGAAAGAACATGATGGGCAGTCATTCTATTACCTCATATTAAAGACAATCCTTATTTAATAAGCACTGTAGCAGAAGAAGAGCAAATCAATCAAGTGAGCTAATTTCGTTAGCAATCTTTTGCAGGATATCTTCATGATATTCTACAAATCCAGTTATAATAAAGACATTACTTCACTTTCAGGCTCTGCGATATGTATATAGAAAAAATGTCCGTCTTATCATCAGAGACAAATAAGTACTATAGAATCTTAAAAAATTTGATTCAAAATAACGCAGCCTTTAGTTTTCAAAATTTAAAACTTGAAGAATATGGTCCTCTTATTCTTTTTACAAGCCGACGGATCACAATTGGAACGCTGACAGAAATGTTTATGGCATCCAACGGATTAAATCGTGTTAATGAATTTTTCTATGCTGAATATACTCGACAAAAAATAAAAATTAATGACATCATATTTACGAAAAGATACATAATTGATTTAACATTTTTAGATTTGATTATTTTGCACGATCCGGATTTTTTCCATTCCCTTGTTGAAAAATACCCAGTACTACATAGTTATCCGCTTTTTAGTCAAGGGATATGTGAGGAAATGAGTAACATATTATTAATTATAAGCTCATCAATTATTGCTTATCCCACCGATCACTCCGCAGTCCAAACGATAACGATTTATGAAATTCTTCACAGGTATCTACCACTAGCAGTTATACAAGAGCTGACTGAGCTTATTGAATCAAAACATTACCCTATTATTAAAAGAAAATTCGCACTGCTTCATGATATTTTTGAACAATTTCAGCACCAGCTAGTCAATACTCCAATGACTCTTTTTTTAATAGCACAATTTTGCTCTCTTGTTGTAGTTGACAAATTTCAAGCACATTATCAGAATTTATTACAACGTGAACCACTCTTTCAGCGCTCTTTTTGTGAATGCTTTTTATCTTCCGTGAATAACTTTGAATGGTTAGCGGAAAAATGGCATCATATTGCATCATCACAACCCGCAGCACAACTCAATCTTCGAAATGTTTTTGAGAAGTCGATATTTGACTGTCTCAATGAACATCCACGCAGAATAGAGTTTATGGGTATGCTCTGTGAAAAAAATCCTCCTCAATATTCCGATCTGACATTTATACATAGGCTAACTTTTCATAACCATGAAATTTTTTTAAATCAAATCAAGCAAAATCACGAAGCATTACTACTCAAAGCATGTATCGAAAAAAAATCTCCTATCCAATATAGTCATGCAAAAGATGCGTGGGCGTGGCTTCGATACGAGGATAATGCAGGCATCCTTGATATGCTTTCGGATATTCTGTTAGACGAAGCTACTCCGCTTAAGGCGATGGAGACCTGTGTTCAGATCTTAGGAGCTCATTATTCGCAATTAGTTTTGTCCGAAATGCGCAATCCTACCTGTGAAATTGGCGATCATCTTCTATCAAAAATTGATTATTTACCTCTACATTCATTAATGATCTGTATATTTTTTGCATCACTTACCCCAAGAGACATTTGGGAACATCCAAGAGTGTTATCTTATGTTTTAAAATATCTTCCTACAATTACACAAGAAATGACTGCATTGTTTGAAAAAAGTAAATTAAATCATGTGAAGAAAGTGCATCGACATAATCTTTCCTATTTGGTTGCAACAATCATGACAAATATATTATGGGTAAGTTATGCAATCACAGTGGATCATCTAAAAAAACTGGGAAAAGACTCGACTACACCTCCACAACCAAACACATCAAGAGTTCTTTTGGAGTTCTTAACTACTTTATTATTAAGAGCAGGCTTCGTTCCTTTCAAAAATACAGCGAGTGTCACAGCGCTTGTCCTGCAATGCGTACACGATTACAATATCGTATCGAGCAATCGTTTATTAGAAATCTTTGAAGCAGGATGGCGGATTATTACTAATTCAATTGATTGTGTCGGAAATGAATTGGGATTAGAGCGTTATGCGCAATATATATCGAATGAACAGAATAATTCTCAGGCAATCACCCAATCCTTGATTCAAATATACTACTTTACCAAATCTAACACACCACTTGCTGTTAAAAAGAACATTCTCTCTATTCTTGAGCGAACAATGCAGTATATCCTTTCTCATCAATATGCCCACTCACAAAATGAATCTTTATGTTTATTAATTAAAAAATGGATTGAATTAATTAGATTGCAAAGTAAAGACTCCGATTGTGAAATGCTTGAGCTTAAAAACAACTTAAGCAACTGGCGAGATTATCTCTCGATCACCAAACCTCTCATTTTTAGTGGAGACTCATCGCAAACAATATATACAGCCGTGACTGAATCCCTCTTATTAAATGAACCAATTATTGAAGTTGAGGGAGTGTCAGAAGATTCTATACAACAATTTTCAATCAATTCTTCCTATAAATTTAAATAGAACAAGATATTTCATGAGAATTATCCATATGTTCATTGCATCATAATAATGATGTTATCTTTATTATGATATAATATTGCCCAATAATTTCAGACAAAATAAGCCTTGATGCAATGATTTTTAGAGATTGAATATCTCAAATAATCAAACATCAGTTATATTCGATCTGTCAATCAAAAACACTATCCGCCCAAGGACGAACATATATGCACAAGAAGATCCTTTTTTGGCTTAAAAAAATAAATATATTACATAAAGGCCTTATCAATGAAACAGGAGGGCATCAAAAGGATATTCAGGAATTTGTAAGAGATTATGGGATGTTTGGGCTTTTTTTCTATAAAACGTATAATCATCGCGAATTATCCCAGTTATATGAAAAATTATCCGATCAATCACGTGAAAATATGCAATATTTCTTTCGTTTAGAAATAGCATCAACCGTATCAAACATAGGGTTATCCGGGCAAAGACCACTAGCCTTACCAATCAGACAAACACAATTATGTTTATACGACCTAATCATATTAAAAGACCCGGTCTTACTACAGAGCCTTATTGATGAATTTCCTCAATTACGCCACATGCGAATAACGAAAGACTTTATTGCACATATTCTACCTAGCGATCTTTTAAAGTATTTCCATTCAAAAGCTCTACTTTTATTTGAAATTAACTCTGAATATAGAATCGTTGAAAGATATACATTTTTAAAATTTTGGTCAAAATCAACACCAAAATCCCCAGTTACTCCATATTTATTAATGTATTATCTCCAAGCAGAAGCATGGAAATTTCACGCATGGGCGCTAACAGGGCCAGTTGCAAAAATTTCACACGATCGGTCATCTGAACTGCATCACCTCATTTTATTAAAAGATCTCAATAAAATTGAGGTATTCTTGGCACGAATATTAATTTTCAATACGCATAAGAATCCTGCACCATTCCTTGAGCTCTTTACTTCAAAAAATCTTTATGGACAATCACCTCTCGATCTGATAATCACAATGCACAAAGAATCTTTTGATGTCTTTTCCTTACTGACTCAGTATCTGATGAAAATGTTCAATCAAAATGAATTATATTGGTTTATTAAAAACTCACACATGTTAGAAAAAATTATTGAGCATAAGGCACTGAATGTATTATCTATTCTAGTTAATCATTCATTAACGATATTGATTAAACCTCAAAGTGTCACACTGCCTCAACCAACTCTTTATTGGATGCCTCTTGCAAATCATAATCAGCCTTCTATTTTTTCAATCATTGAAGCATGTGATATATCCATGGAGTCGCCTACGTTGCGATCGTTAATTTTGCAATATTATTTGCAACTTGATTATGAATTCTCTGAGTATTTTATGCATCACATTTCTGAAAGTATTTTTGCAGAAGGTACAGTTTTAGCATTTTTTGAAATATTACAATTTTCTTGGAAATATAAATCAATGCTTAAATCAGAGCCAATAGAAAATGCAGTACTACTGACTCTAGCAAAGGTTTATATGCGTGTTGCACATTCACTGGTGGTAAGCAATCAGATCTATACGCTTCAAAAATTGCTTTTCGAGATGTCGATTACGGATATCTCTAAAAGTCTATTGTGTTATTTAGGAAAATCGATTGATCGATTTAATTTATTTTATTGCATGATACAATCATCGATTACATGTTATTCTCTCGCAAAATCTGATTCCCAGCATACAGATCATGAGTATTTTGTTAAGATCGTGTCAGATCTTTTCTTGCTCCTTAAAGATTCGTCTTATCTTCGAGATAGATGGTTCCAGCACGAATATGATGTTTCTTTATTAAGCATCAGTGATGATTTATTTTCAAAATTACAAAATGCATCATCTGCGGAAGAGATTGCATTTTTTTCAAAACGCTTACACTCTTATTTATCCTCAATTTTACAATTTTCTAAAGAGTATAACGAACATTTTGAGTCGATTACGTTTACATGGTTAGATCGAATCACATCATTTTGTTTTATGCAAGATTATGGTGATGCATTACCACTGCATTGGGCACAACTTTTACAGCTTATTGGGTGCAAACTATCCAATGAACAGTTTTTTAAACAATGGTGTCCACAATTCTACAAGACTCATCAAGAATTGGTTCAAGACCCAAAAGCCATTACAGCTTTGTATGTCAGCAGTGTCCAAGTAATTAAAGAGCAGCAATATCATGGAGTGCTACCACCCCAGTTAACCCGAACAACAACAGCCCAGCAACAAAAATCAAATGAATCTTTATGCATAGAAGAACTTTCAAGCGCATCTAACTTAGCATTAGATAATATAGATTTTGGTTTAGATTTTGGTAGTTTTTTTGAAACACAAGAAGCAAGCGTGCCTGTTGAGCACCAACCCAGTCTGCTTTTTTCAGGGGGTTCAAGATTGGATGATAACAATTCCAGATATAGGCATTCAAACATACCCTAAAACACTATTGTCATGGTAAAATAAGGAAGTCATCAAGAAGTATAACTATATGTATATGAATAAATTAGGATTTCTGATTAGCTTTGAAGGCATAGAGGCCTGTGGAAAATCAACGCAAATTGCGAAATTATCGGAAAATTTAATTGCACAGGGATATGATGTTTTATGTTCACGGGAGCCAGGTGGTACGCCATTTGGGGACCGGATTCGTGAAATTTTTCTCGGTCTAGACTCGAAGGGAATTTCTGCTGAAACAGAACTTTGTCTTTTAGGCGCAGCACGAATTGAGCATATTCGGCAGAAAATTATGCCAGCACTTCATGCAGGAAAAGTTGTGATTCTCGACCGATTTTCTGACGCATCAATAGCTTACCAGGGCTATGGTCGAGGTATGGGCTATGAGAGGGTTGTATCTTTTCATAAGAACTTAAATATTGACCTTATACCGGATTTAACGATCCTTTTAGATTGCGACCTCAACGAATCTGCGAATCGGCTAGTAAAAAGAGGTAAAGCAGACCGAATTGAACAAGAAAAACAAGATTTTTTTGCAACCATCCGAAATGGTTATCTTGAAATAGCCAAAAGAGAGCCTGAACGATTTGTTATTATTGAAGCGAAAAATGAGATTGAATTGATTGCAGAACAGGTGTTAACTCATGTTTTAAGGAAAATCGGATGATTATTCATTCCGCTGATATATGTCAGAAGATCTTTGAAAGTTCACAGCGTACAGTATTGCTATATCTCAAGGGTGCAGCTGCTTTTGATTATCCAGGGCATTGGGTGTGCTCTAGCAAAATGCAAGGATCGATAAGAGAACAGTTGCGATATGCGAAGGCCTTGCAAAATGACCAATCTCCTGAGAGTGTTTATGTTATTGAGCATTTTCAAGGATTGTCTCAAGATGAAAAAAATAGTTGTATGGGTTGGTTTCAAGAAAACAGTGAAAATCATTTTAGATGCTTAATTCTTGACTCAAATTACGGGGCAGCTTTACCGAAAGGATTATCATCTTTATTCGTGACTGCGTATTATTATCATCAAAAAAACGAATATTCAAAAAAATCTTTACGAGAAAGGGTATTAGCGCAGTTTCAATACTCAGAAAAAGCGTACTCGAAAGACATTATCTTGCGCTTTATCTCTCAAATGATTCACTCGTTTCTGGCTGAAATTGAACAAGACATGCAACATCCGGTGCTTTATCCTGTTATAAAAAAAGCAGCGGTTGAGCTAACTTCTATACATAGCTCGGCGATTACGCACCCTTTGCTGATCCAGCAGTGTCAGTGGGTATGTTTTGAGTATTTATGTCAGAAGAAGAGGCTTCTTCAAAATCCTTCAGCTCACCGCGACGAGCATGCTCCCAAGTAAAATCGACACATGAATCTCGGATGAGAAATCCCATGTGATGATATCGACAAACGAGATGATTGTCACGCCGAACCAGCGCACCGCGGCAATATGGACAAACTAAAAAATCTATTATTTTCAATAACCTTTTCGACATAATCCCTCAATATACTTTAGTATGGATAGAGAAATATTTTTTTCTATCTCGATTTTGAGAGGAATAATCCAAACATTATCCTCTGCAGTGAGCTCATCTTTTATCTTAATCCAATCTTTTTCGGTCATTAAAATAGGTTTATTTTTCTGACGAATGTATTCAAGCTGGATGGATGTTGGAGAGGTATGGTCGCTTTTTATAATCCATGTTATATCAGCAATATATTGGGTGAGAAATTTTTGGATAGGTTCGGGCTTTGCAACCCCTAAGATTGCAATAACACTTTCGAAGGAGCGAAGTTGGACTTTTTGGAGCGAGTGATGATGATAAACGAATTCTGACATTTTCTTGAGCACACCAGGGCTACGTGATAGATCGTTACTGACACTCAAAAAAAAATCAACATCATTGACGCATTCCCAAGGCATGCGCAAAGGGCCCATTGGAAGAAGATATCCATTGCCGATATTGTCAGGGTCACACAATAAAATAGAACAATCAGGGAGAATGTCGGGTGACTGGAGGCCATCATCACAAAGGATGATATCGTATTCTCCTTTATGCTGAGTACAAATAAAATTAATTGCGGACGACCGGGATGGAGCAACAACAATTGAGCATCGAAGTTTATGGCCAAGCAGAGCCATTTCATCACCCATTTGATTGACAGGATATGTTTCAGTAAAGATTTGCGAATTTTTTATAGGTCTGGAGGCACAATAAGGCTTTCCAGCAATGACTACTCGATAATGCTGTGCAATAAGACATTCTGCAAGCCAAGCTACGAATGGAGTTTTTCCATTACCTCCAACAGATATATTACCCACAACACACACTGGTATTTTATTCTTCGATGGGTAATGGAGTTTTTTCCTAGCATACGCGATGAGTTGAAGCACTGGAACAAAGATTGCTAATAACCAACAAAGTCTATTGCTCTGCCATATGACATTAAGGCTATGCGCCATCCGGTCACGTAATGACATTCTGATTTTCTCGGAAAGATTGAGCATACAACTGAGCATAGTAGCCATTCTTTTCTATTAATTCAGCGTGCGTACCTTGCTCAATAATCATGCCTTTATCAAGAAATAAAATTTTATCAGCACGAATAATTGTATTGAGATGATGTGCAATCACTAAGGTTGACGAGCGTGACATTAAGGAGGTTAGGGCACGCTGCACCTGCTCCTCTGAATCTGCATCGAGAGCCGATGTTGCTTCATCAAGAATAAGAAGCGGAGCATTTTTATAAAATGCGCGCGCGAGTGCTAAACGTTGCCGCTCACCGCCCGAGAGGCGATACCCACCAACACCAATTTTTGTTAAAAAGCCTTGGGGCATTTCATTAATAAAATCCTCTGCAAAAGCCAGTTGGGCGGCATGCCGCAATTCAACCCAATCTATTTCTTTGGAGCCATAAGCGATGTTTGCGGCAATAGTATCATTAAATAAGATTGTTTCCTGCCCTACGAATGCAATATCTTTACGAAGCGTGAGCAATGGCATTGTAGTGATATCAATATCGTTTAATAATATCTGTCCCTGAAAAGCATAAAACCGAGGAACGAGTGAAACTAAGGTGCTTTTTCCACCGCCAGAAGGCCCTACGAGCGCAATGGTTTGGCCTGGGAGTAATTTAAAAGAGATATTTTGCAATGATGCTGTTTCATTTTGTTCAGGATAGCAAAATGTCACATTACAAAATTCTAGAGAAGCGGGAATTGGTTGCTTAGAGTGCACAGAACATTCATTAACTTTCTTATCGGACGATGAATCAATGTGTTCTTTAGGATATTGCTTGAGTTTCATTAAAGACTCACTTGATGCAACAACTTTATGTGAGAGCTCACTGACTGCACTCAACTGTTTAAGTGGGCGTAGTAAAGCAAGAATTGCTGTTAAGAGGCATGCAAAGTCTCCTCCTGATAATCGGCAAAAAGGCGATTGAGCAAGAAATAAAATAAGTGCAATAATCATTCCTCCAATCATTTGAACAGAGGCTGCGCTACGTGCGACAATTTTTGCTTCATTTAATCGAGCATCATGATGTGCATCCACAGATTGAGCAAATTTCTGTACTTCCATATCATAACCTAAGAAGGATTTTACAATCATGTGTCCAAGAATGACTTCTTGCAATCGATGATCGA
>VGTX01000032.1 GCA_016874315.1 Gammaproteobacteria bacterium
GGAGCGAGTTTAGAGGTGGTCAAGAGTTACATTCAGCATCAAAGAACACCGCCTTCTGCAAAACAAATTAATCAATCAATAAAAATATCGGCCAAAAGCCGAGAGCTTGCTTGACCCGCCCCTGAAAGAAGCGGGGTTGCGCAAGCATTTTGCTCAATATCAATAGGATAGATGCTTTTTCTTAGCTGAATTCTGATAAGATACCGTCTTTTTTGATTAATACCAGGATCGATTGAGTATTTAGTAAATAATCATTGTAAATTTGCGCATTACAATGGTTCAAAACATATAAGTTTTATGGACCATGGTCTTGTGTATAGCGATTCATCTAATCAGACTAATATTTATTTTAATGGTGCATATAAAGCATTAAGAGCATGTTATCAAGACGTGCGAAGAGATATATGGGGATTTTAATAAAAAATTATATTGAATAAATGGAAGATGAAGTCAACATATAGTGCGTATCGTAACCACACTTATAAAAGCTTTCTTTGAATAATCTGGAGGAAGGTGAGGGATTCGAACCCTCGTTAGCTTGCGCTAAACTCACTTTCCAGGCGAGCCCCATCGGCCTCTCGGGCAACCTTCCATATGCTCGATTTGTAATTCGAGTAAAGACTCTCGTAATGTATCATATCAAATACTTCAGTGCAACTCCCTCATCTCTATAGAATAGAAATTATTGCGCGATTTTTCAGAAATGTATCTATTTGTGCTCTGGTGCTGGACTATTCCTTGAAAAGCTTCGATAATGCACAGATATTACAGTGCGTTATCGATATAAGAGGATTTTTATGACTACGCCCATTGAACGCGTTATTACACGCTTTGCCCCCAGCCCTACAGGGATAATGACTATTGGGAATTATCGCACAGCCTTATGGGCTTATCTTTTTGCAAAAAAACATCATGGCGAGATGCTGTTGCGTGTCGAGGATACCGACCGTGAGCGCTCAAAAGAAGAATATCTCGATCAGATTATTACTGACCTTGCTGCTATGGGGATCGAGTATGATTCTAGCAAGGTGCTCTATCAATCAAAACGCAATGAAATATATGCGCAATATTTCGATCAGCTCTGTGCAAGTGGACATGCATATCGGTGCTATTGTTCTCCTGAAGAATTGGCGCTCGAGCGAAAAGTACAGCTTTCACAAAAAGTCCCTCCCAGATATTCTGGTAAATGCCGTCATCTCAGCGCCGAAGAATGTGCAAAAATCGAAAAAGAGAAAAATATTAAACCAGTATTGCGTTTTGCACTGTCAGACCAAAAAATTCAATTTACTGATATCGTTCTCGGAGAAAAGGTCTTTGAAGGAAAAGATATTGGTGATTTCGTTATTCGTAAACAAGATGGCGACCCAACATTTTTCTTCTGTAATGCGATTGATGACGCCCTCTCTGGGGTTACGCATGCTCTTCGTGGCGACGATCATTTAACAAATACACCTCGTCAATTGGCAATCCTCGATGCTCTTGGATTAAGACGTCCTCACTATGGGCATTTGCCATTAATTCTCGGGTCCGATCATCAGCCGCTCTCAAAAAGAAATGGCTCACTCTCCATTAAAGAGTTGTTGCAAAGTGGCTTTGAAGTTTCTGCAATTAATAATTATTGCGCTCGCCTAGGTCATTATTGCCCAGATATGAATCCGAGCTCGCTTACTGAGCTTGCTCAGTCTTTTGAATTGACTCAAATCTCTTCAAGCCCTGCACATTTCGATCGGGCACAGCTCATGGATTGGCAGCGTCGTATCTATCAAGAACATATTCAAAATAATCCTCATGTTGCTCTTGGTCGATGTGTTCATCATAGCCTTGTATCGCATCCTGAAAAGTTTATTCAATTAGTTTGGCCTCATGTAGCACTACCTGCAGATTTGGATAATTGGATTACTCGATTACATGACTCAGGGTGCGTCTTTACAGAAACATGTGATTGGGCCGCGCACGGCTGGACAAAAGATACCTTACAAATCGCGCTGAGTTCAGTTGGACAACCTTGGTCTCAATGGCGCACAGCGCTTGAGTCTCTCGGCTGTAAGGGTAAATCTTTGTTTTGGCCAACACGCTATCTGATTAGTGGAATGCACGATGGTCCAAAAATCGAAGAGCTTTATAATTATGTAGCTCCAGAGTTATTGCGTCATCGTATACAGGGGGTCATCAATGGCCTTGCTTGATATCTATGATTCATACTCAAAGCAGATAAAAAGCTTTAATGAAGGGGTGGAGCCTGGAAGCGTTAAGCTGTATGTGTGTGGAGTGACAGTATACGACCATTGCCATGTTGGGCATGGTCGTGTGTTTATTGTCACCGATTTGATGCAGCGATTCTTTAAGTCCAAAGGATTAGAGTGTTTCTTTATTCGAAATATCACCGATATTGACGATAAAATTATCAATAAAGCAAAGGCAGAAAATCGTCCATGGCATGCCCTTGCTGAAGAATATACTTTGTCTATGCAAGAACTGTGTCGTGATTTGTGTTGCTTGCCTGTCCAGGCCGAGCCGAAAGCCACACAAAGCATTCCTCAAATGATTGCTATGATTGAGCGATTAATTGAGAAAAAATCCGCTTATGTCATCGACAGCGAGGTTTTCTTTTCAGTCGATTCATTTGCAAGATATGGATGCTTGTCTGGACAAGATTTAGATGCATTACAAGCCGGACATCGTGTAGATGTTGATGCGCATAAGCGAAATCCAGGGGACTTTACTCTGTGGAAGCCATCGAAGTCTGATGAGCCTGGTTGGGATTCTCCTTGGGGGTTTGGGCGTCCAGGGTGGCATATAGAGTGCTCTGCTATGGTCACAGATTACTGCCATTCATCTCTCGATTTTCATTTAGGTGGAATGGATTTGAAATTCCCTCATCATGAAAACGAAATTGCACAATCTGAAGCATGCCATGACCATCCATTAGCAAATTGCTGGGTGCATATTGGATTTGTCACCGTAGATGGTGAAAAAATGTCTAAATCTCTTTACAATTTTAAATATTTGAAAGGGACTCTAGAAGCTATTGGCCCTGCTGCATTACGGTATTTCTATCTCTCTACACATTATCGCCAACCATTAGCGTTTACAGAGGAAAAAATACAGGATGCAAAAAATTCCGTACAATCTTTGATGAAGCAACTCCATACTGCGCGCTCGCAAGACGTTGGACTTTTTACAGAAAGTGATTTTGAAACCATTCGTCAATCACTAGAGCAGGCCCTTTCTCAGGATTTGAATACTCCTGAAGCCCTAGTGGTTTTGCATAAAGCCGTTCATCAGATCAAGGGAGCTCATTTTGTCGAGAAATTGATTGGTTTGGTAGATGCTTTATTAGGTTTAAATTTAACATTTGTTGATGATAACCCATGGGTGCCATTGCAAAGTATGCCAATAGAAATTGCAGAGATGGCGCAAAGACGACTGACTGCTCGAGGGCTTAAAGACTATTATGCCGCTGACCAAATTCGAAAAGATTTATTGGAATTAGGTTATGAGTTGCAAGATAGTCCTCAAGGTACGCTTATTCGTTTTTATCGATAATTTCCTGATAGACATCAGAAACTTTTAAGTCAAAGCATTCGGCAATCATTTTTGCCGTTTGCTTTGTGCCTACTTGTGCAACCATAATTTTTGCAATTTTTTGCCATTGATACTCTTTGTGGTCTTTTGTAACTGAAAAGCAAATAATAAATTCACCTTTAATGCTGTCTTGATTGGCTAAAAGAGATTCATACACATTCTCGAGTGGGCCCTCCCATAGGCGCTCATGAAGCTTTGTTAGTTCTTTAGCAACATGAATATGTACAGATTTTCCTTTATACTGCATGATTGCAGATGCTAAAAGCTCTAAAATTCTCTTCGGACTTTCAAGCCCAATAAAGACTCCTCCAGTCTGTAACCAAGACGCAAACAGCTCTTGACGTTGACCATCTTTTCTTGGAAAGAACCCAATAAAGCTCCACTCAGCATAGTACTGGCTTAAAACACTTAGCAATGCTGTAATACTGGATGGACCTGGCACGCAAACAACTGGATAACCTCGTCCTCGAATGAGTCCCACGCAGAGAGGGCCCGGATCGGAAACGCCTGGCGTTCCCGCATCTGTTACATACGCAATCGATGCACCTGAGTCGAGAAGTTGACTAATGTATGGTACAATTTGTTCCTGGCGGTACTCATTCCCACATATTAATTTTTGGTCTTTCCAGATATTTTGACGAAAGAGTAGCTGTTTTGTTTGCCGAGTATCTTCACAAACGATAAACTTAACGGAATCCAATATCGAACAAGCGCGAATCGATAAATCATCAGAATTCCCAATTGGTGTTGCGATTACATATAGACAAGCGGATGGTTGCGATGAAATGGTCATATAAAATAATCCTATGTGCGTTACTGGCGGGATGTGCTAGTTCTAATTATCTAGATAAAGAGCCGGAACATCAAGATACTTACGATAAAGTTGCATTACAACATGTCGTTCAACGTGATATGTTGCGTGACGTATTGATTAATAACGTGCAAGATGATTGCATGAGCTGGATGCGTTGTCAGCAAGATTTGGAAAAAGTTTATTGGCTTTTTCAAAATGACCAGCTTATTCATGCAGGGCTTGGTGCAGACCGATTGCTTGAAGAATCATGCTGTTCCCTTGTTTGGCCTCAAGCGGCCCTTCTGAAAAGTCTTTTATATGAAAAGAAAAGACATTGGAACCATGCATTATTAGACCTTTATCCAATATTAAAAAATCCTGCAACAGATGTACATGCCTTTAGAAACGCGATGGCCCTTTCTTCAAGAATTCGGCAGTCTCGTGTTTCATCAATTCGCGACCTATCTCCTGAGGAAGAATCAAAAATTGAAGAGGAACGCGTTCTGTGGGAGTTGTTTCAAAAGCCATTAACTGCAGAAGCACTTACTGCCTTAGAAAGATTTCCTCAATTTTCCATTAAAAAAACTGCTCAGCCGATTAAAAAGCCGACACACATTTTGTTTATGTATGACACACTTCCATCAAAAGCATTTTTTCAAAATTTCTTGAAATCTTTTGATGAACAAACTCAATGCCAGTCCTGTGATATTCTTCCAGCTCACGTCGATAGAGAGGCATTGCGCGCCTCGTATCTGAAAGGAGAAACGGGAATTATTGCATATGATTTACATGATGCCATTGATGAAGAGTGTTTGCGGCATTCTGTATTTTCACTAACCGTGGGAAGTGCTTTTGCACCACATAGAAAGTCGGACTATCAAGTATATTTTCCTGACCAAATGTTATTACATGCTTTTGATGAATCTGATGCAATTGTTAAACCGCAATTAATATTAACTCAAGATTTTCTAGAGCAAATTCCAGTTGCACTTAATCGAATACCCGTTGTCGAAATTAATGCGCAAAACTACAAATACATCTTAAATCTGTTACTTGGTCTGCCAAACAGAAAGGCTTTATTTGAAGAAGCTCTTTCTTCTAAAATTCACTATGTTGCTAAACCAAGTATTATGCCTACACAGATACTGTGTTTGATGGATGCAGAGTTATTTCGTAAGGTCTACAATTATTTCTCAACACTCTCATCTCAAAACACATTCTTTCTTGTAGATTCCGAGATGCTAGAACATGATTCAAATCTTGCATCTGATTTATCACATGTTTTGTATTGGAATCATCCCAGAGAAATTTTACCAACTTCCCGTGATGATTCGGATTTGGGATATGATTTAATTCCTCTTATGCTACAGAACCCTTGGTTTGAGCATGTCTCTGAGTACACATACCTCGGAGCAGTGGGCGCCTACTCTCTCAATAATCAAACATTGGTATGCTCAAGAGAGTGGGCTAAGAGTTAATATTTCTTAGGGATGGTTTGATTTTCAAAGGTAGTGGTTAAGGTGCTATCGTGACTCAAAGGGGCGGTAGGGCGTGAGGTTGCTTGCCGCGTTATTTCCTGAACTTTATGAAACAGGAGTTGTGCCAATTCTTTTTGCTCATTAGTTGCCTTGTTATCTTCATTAACCGCATTAAGTAGTTTTTGTGCCTTGGATAAGTGATCTTCATCATTAGTATCAATAAAGCTCGAATAGGCCTTCTTAATTGCTGAATTATTGTTTTTAAAAAAAATCATAGTTCCGCGGGATTGTTTTTTGAGCTCTTCGACGATAGCGTTAATTGAATTTGCGCTTGTTACATCTTTGAACTCTTCGACGATAGCGTTAATTGAAGTTACGTTTTCTTTTTTAGTGTCAATAAGTGGTAATTCTATAGAGCCATTAGTGGGGTCTGCTGGGCGATCAGATTGACCTTTATTTAAAGATACAGATTCATTTTGAATATCTTTGCTATATATCTCTTGAGGTTGATTGGGAGCTGTTTCAGATTGAAATTGTGCTGTAATAATTCTTGTGATTCCAGATCCAATCTTCGACCATGGAATAAATCTATATCCTGCAGCTAATGCTGCTACTGAAGCAAGGGATGATGCGACAGCAGGCATTTGTAAAGCGCTTGCTATAACACTTAATGCGCTAAAACCTATCTGTGTGAGAGTCGCTAACGGTGCAAAAGCAATAGATAATCCTAATGCTGCGGTTATAGCGGACCCAACAAGCGAGCCAGTAATCATAAATCCAGCGAAAACTGATAACATTAAAAGACTTGATAATGTATAGGCCAAAGTACGTCTTAACGATGTCGATTGAGCTGTTGCGCCTAGCAATTTAAAGACGCGATTGAAAATAAAAGGTGTTGTAAGCGCGCCCAGTGCAAGGCCTGTTGTGAGCGACATTGCCATTATACCGATCGGAGCGAAAGGAGAAAAACATACGCCAAACTCAATTGCAATCAGTATTGTAAAGAATGCACCGATTTTATTGGATATGGTTCCAAACTTAGAAAACCGCATACCGTCAATGAGTTCTGCTGATATCCCTGAGCGAAACGGATAGTTTTGTGAATTGTCTGTGTCCATAATAATGAGGCTTAGTCTAGATGACCTTACCCCATATATAGGATTAAATTTATAAGAAAATCGATTTCTTGGATTTATGTTGTAGGAGGATTATTTCTTTTCTCTCGAAGAATCTGTAATCGAGCGGCTATTTTTTCTCTAGGAGAAAGTTGTGAATGGGGTAAAGAAAATTTTATTGGAGGGATGGTTTTTTCATCAGATGGGATTGTTTCATTACTTTCTTTACTACTGAGTTTAATATCAAGATTTTTTTTACTGGGTAAGGCTTGCTGATCTTGTCTTGAATTCAGTGGGTAGGTGCTTTCATTTTTATTCTCTACTGTATTTTCATTGCGACGGAACATGCGCGAGTAAATGAAAATACTGATTGCTGCAACTCCCGTCGTGAGTACGCCGATGTTTAAAAGATTAGGTGTGAGCGGATATACTATTGAGTGTATAGCCTGAGAGAGAATAGCCCCTATCACCTTGAATGCGCCAATCGCAACCGCTGGTAAACCAATACCTATCGCTAAAGGCAAACCAATATTAAATAAAGCAAATGCTCCGACAAAACAGCTGGCTATTAATACACCACACGTCAGTAGCATCGCTCTTTTTTGAATAACACTTTGCTCCCTATATTGAGTAGGATTTTTAATTCCAAACATCGCATAAACTGCGTTAAAAATTTTGAGAGATAAACTCGCGGTAACCATCAGCGATACTGTTAAACCGATTACTCCAATTCCAATAGGCTGCAAACCAGGAATCACGGAAAGTACAATCCCCACCATCAGACCAACGGCAAACGCCGTGGAGATTTTACTCCATTTTTTAGGTGTGAAGGGATGCATGAATATCCCAAAAAACATTGCATATAGTCTTTTTTGCGCAAGCTCTGAATAAGGATATGGCCGTGATGGTATATTCTTTTTAAATTGCCCTGCATCTATATTGCCTTTTGGCTTTTTAAAATGATTATCTCGAATATGTTGCTTTAGTTCATTTTGAAATTGTTCGCCACTCATAATCTCTGTGGAATTGGCACTTGATGCTCCGTCAGTCACAAAAGTATACGGATTTTCGGAGTTAGGGCTCGTTTTTTTCTCTTCAGGTATTAGTTCCTCTGCCCGTACTTGAGCAATTCGCTTAGCCATTTGTTCTTGAAAATTTTTATTATCCACTTCATTCACACTATTACAGGAATTTCTCTTGAGATAGTACAAGTTTTCTTTAAAACTAAGAGGTGCTGTAGTTTTTTTAAAATGTTTCGTTCAAAAGCTAAAGCGTTATGTCGAGTAATGAAGATAGCAGAGAATAGCCCCACTAATTAATGTATTGCATAAGGCGATAACTCTCGGAGAGTGCTCATAGATTGACTGAATTTGTAATATAACATTATGGCCTGTTGTACGAGCAAGCAGAGCTATCGCTCCATAGCTCATGAGCATAGGAAAAAAGACAATAATCCAAAAAGGTTGCCCAAGGGCAATCATTAAACCAATCACTCCCATGAAAATGCCCATAATGTGGCTAAGTTCAATGTTAAAAAGACAAGGAGGTTTATTTAAAATCCATAAAATGGCGTATATCCCAATTAACCCTGCGGAAAGATGACTCAATTCTTCATATTTCCATCCTAGCTCAGAACCATACGCAGTATGAGATATAAAGATGAAAAAAATAGACATCGCACTCAATAAATGTAACATGCTCCATCCAACATGCTCTTCAAATTCTCTCATAGAGTGTATCGCTATCCATGTAATAATGCCTGTAAGATAAAAATGTTGTATTGGATTTAAAAGATAACTCGCACAAAAAACAAGGCACAAAGAGCTGAGAATATATACAAAAGAGTACTTTTTATATTCCTCCCAGATATAACCAAAGGCTAATCCAATAAATAAACTAAAAAGTATCGCTGACCCAGCTCGAGAAAAGTCATTCGAAATAATCCAAAAAATCTGGACCCCAATCCCGGTCATTCCAATATTTGGTCGTCGGAGCATCACCAATGCAAATATGCTCAATATCACCAATACAGCACATTCTATAGAGTCCCAAACATACGGTAACATCAGCGCTCTTTTTGCAAATCTTATAACTGCAGTGTATCAACTTCCAAAAGAAAGACAACTCTCGTGCATGCACTCACTATCT
>VGTX01000033.1 GCA_016874315.1 Gammaproteobacteria bacterium
GCATCTACAGAGAGTTGGGGCGATGGCTATTAATCCGTTAGGATGGTATTTGCGAAAAAAACATACACAACAACTCATCAACAATCAAGCCATGTTGACCACAGCCGCTCCCATTGATACTCCCAATCCACATTCATCAGATCTAAAGTAGAGCGATATTGTTTTGCGTTATTCTTCATGCGTTCTAACTGAGCAGGCTGCTGAGTGGCCACGATCAGGCGATTACCTTCTGTAATATTAAATGGCTCACAAATATAAACATTTGCAAATGTATTTTTATAAAGTAGCTTTTCACGTTCAGCAAAAGTTGAGTAATGGAAAGAATTCACGCACACGATGCCATCGGGGCTCAAGTGATTTTTAATAGCATTTGTAAAATCTGCCGATAAAAAATGAGGTGGCACACTACTTTTATTGAAAGCGTCGATGACAATCAAATCGAATGAGATATTACGATCGGTTTTTTTGAAAAAATCGAATCCATCTGTTATAAGAAAATCCATACGATCGTCAGATTGAAATGAAAAATATTTCTCTGCGTAATCTCGCATTCTGGGATTGCAATCAATCGATAGAATTTTTGCCTTTGGGTATAGTCGACGTAAGTGTGTTGTGAGTGTACCGGCTCCAAATCCAACAATACATATCCTTTCAGGTGGAGAGGGAAGAAGAAAGCTCGCCGTCACAATCATTTTTTGATAGATAAAAACAATACGAAACAGATCGGATAAAAATACAGCAGACTGATGGTCTGCATTTAACGAGCCCATAACAAGATATCGCACATTGTTTTGATCGAAGATCCAGATTTCCGAAAAATCGTCGACTGTATGTAGCCGAATACATTTGGGAAAAATCAGATCGGGCATGATTTTTTTTATTAGAATAATTGCCGCTATAAGTCCACTGATGAGTAGAATGTTTATGGAATGAAAAACCATGACCCCTCACTTTCAGGCTAATGAATATTATCCTCTAACTGGCTCATATCTAATTGCCGATCGAAAAGCGTATGTAATTGTGGATCGTGTGTAACACAAATCAACCCTTGTTTTTGCTTTCGTAAAACAACCATAACCTCCTGCATCAATGAATAAGCGCGATGTGGATCGAGGTGTGCAGTTGGTTCATCAGCAAGGAAAAATGGAGCATCGCTCATTAATGCCCGAATAATACTGACACGCTGCTGTTGACCGGAAGATAATTGTGAAGGCCAGTAAGATAAAAGATGTTTAACCTGAAAAGCTTCTGCAAGAGAGTGGCATTTTTCCAAATTCACGGGACTCATGGGTCGGTCGAGAAAGATATTATCCAGGGCATTAAGTTCAGCAATGAGATATGGCGCAGAAAAAACATATCGAAAATTTTCACCAGACTGAGCAGGTCGGCTGTATATGATTTGGCCTGACACAGGATAAATCCATCCAGAGAGCAAGTGCAATAAGCTTGTTTTACCGGAACCAGAAGGCCCAGTAATTGCAACACAATCTTCGGAGTCAAAAACATATGAGAAATTATTTAAAATTGGGTAATCTTTTTCATAATAGAATGACACAGAATCGAATATAATTTTTTCTGACATAATCAAGCATTCCTTAGCAAATCGATCAGTCGTGTACGATTAGCATAACGTGCTAGCACATGACATGTCACAACTCCGACGGCACATGTAAATAGTCCAGTGATTAAGACATCGGAAAATAAGAGTTCACTGGGCAATGTATCTGTATGGTAGTGTTGGTATGGAAGAAATTGAAATGAAAATACATTTTCAAGATATTTTACAATATTAGGCAACCATAATGAGAGGAGACAACCACCACCAAGTCCTACAATGAGACCTACAATAATATTCAAACATCCATATGCAAAAAATGTGCGATAAAGGAGTCGGTCTCGTTTTGCAGTACAAGCTTGCAGTGTTACAAAGTCTTGTCTTTTATCTTGAAAAAGCAAAATTAAAGTTAATGCAAATTGCCCATAAATTAACAAGATTAAGAAAGACAATACAAGAGAGATGAGACGTTTCTCGCCTTTAAGCGCATCAAAAAATGTTTTATGTTGATCTTTCCATGTCATGAAATCCACATCTGAGCCAAAGATATTTTTCATTTCTGAGACAAATTGGTCAACAGCGAATGGATTTTCCAGCCAAAACCCTTGAGTTTTTGTGAGTTCAATATTGGCAAACCGTGACAAATCAGAGAGAGGAAAGAGCACTGAAAGCGGAGCCGTATGTGTAGGCGTAAAATCGTTGAACATAAGAGTAGAAAATGGCATGGACTGATAGGATGGTGTGCGCAATATCCCAATAAATGCAACCTGCTCTTTCTCACTTTGAAGGAATAATCGATTATAGATTGGCGCAGTCATTTGCCGCCGGTCAACACGATCGGTAATAATGGCATTAACTTGCTGATACCCCATACGAGGTAAGAATAATTTTGTCTGATAGGCATGTTCGATACGAACAACACCAAGATTTTCCGGAGGGGTTAGTCCGTGTGTGTGAAAAGCAACGACATGTGGCATCTGATCGAAGATTTTTTGTCGTACCTGCCGCTCGAAGCCATTCATTACAGAGAGTGTAACAATCAAAATTGTCAGGCTGAGCGACAACCCTATGGTGGCCGCTCTCCCTACAACTTTCAAAACCCGAATATGCGAGTGGTGCGAACAAAAATACGCCCAAGCCAGCCTAATAAAAAAGGGCATTAGCAACCAAAATATTCCAATAACTCTTTTCGAGTATAGATTGTTTGTTGACTATTGCTCATTTCTTTTACAATCCACCGATCGGAAAGGACTTCTTCGATGCTTGCAAAAATGACATATTGAATTCCAGCTCGGTCAGCATACTTCATTTGATGACCCAAGCTTCTTTGGTCATACTCAAGATACTGCTCTACAGCGCAACCTTTTTGTCTTAAGGATTCAGCAAGTCCACAGCATGCAGTGAGTGTTGCCGGGTCTTGCACGGCAATCATGATTTTTGCTGGAGTTGCATATAATGTCTGATCGAGTTGCTCGATATACCAATGAAAAAGTCGAGATAATCCGAGTGATAGTCCAAAGCCAGGAATAGAGCGTGCTGAGAATTGTTCACATAGATTATCGTAGCGCCCCCCACTGGAAATACTTCCGAGTCCAGGATGATCGTCTAAGAATGTTTCGAGCACGATTCCGGTATAATAATTTAATCCACGAGCAAGACTTAAATCGAGTCGATATAATTCCGCAGGGCATCCAAAGGCTTCTAGTAAATCAGCGACACCTTGTAGCTCATTCAAGGCTCGAGCAACAAGCGCACTATCTTTGAAAGGAGAATTAGCAATACGATCGCAACTCTCTCTTAATGGGCCACTGAAGTGGTCAAGAGTTTGAATCAGTTCTTCTGGCCGATCGGTCCACTGCTGCAATTCTCTAAATAATACAGCACTTGGAATTTTCTTACGCTTATCCAGTGTGCGTAAGATTTCATCATTTTGAGTAATCCCGAAGGCTTCGAGCATCCCTGATAACAAGTAGCGATGATTGATATAGAAATGGAATGAGCCGATTGATGGCTGTAACGATGATAATATCTTAGATAAAATCATAATAACTTCCGCATCCGATCGGTATGATAAAGGACGGTCACTCAAGACATCAATATCGCATTGATAGAGCTGGCGATAACGGCCTTTCTGAGCACGCTCGCCTCTCCATACGGGCGCGATATGATATCTTCTAAAAGGAAACACCAAATCTGCGAAATGTTGTGACACATATCGAGCAAGAGGCACCGTTAAATCAAAACGCAATGCTAAATCAGCATCATCTTGTTTTTGACCATCATCTTCGCGTAGACGACGAACAGTATAAATCTCGTGCTCTGCAATTCCTTTGGATGTAAGAGTTTCGAGTCTTTCGAACGCTGGAGTTTCAATAGGCGCATAACCATGCTGTTCAAAAACAGAGCGAATTTTATTAATCCAGTCATGAAAAATACGTTGTTGAGCTGGAAGGAGCTCAGGAAGGCCGGAGATTGGGTGAATTTTTTTAGTCATAAGGTGCTCGGAAATAACCAGATACGTTAACATAAAAATATATGTATGGATCTTAACGGATTGGGCATGAAAAGCAATAGCCCGTGGAATTTTTTCCAATTGTAGGGAGGTTACTCATACTTGTGATGAACAGATACATCAGAAGTCGTATTCCGACTGAGATCGCGAATGAGCCCTCATTATGGAGCTTAAGGTTTTGTTTTAATTGGTATTTGATATTTTTGAGACCAATCATGTCGGATCTTATCATCATGATGAAGATATATTCGCGTCGTTTCATCTTTTGAATGGCGATGATGAGCCTTTATCATTGCAAAAGGAATATCAGACTGAGCTTGCATGCTTGCAGAAAAATGTCGCAACCAATGTGGAGAGAAATGTTCAAAAGCAGAGGATGTTGCACCATTTTGAATAGCCAAGTCTGCAATTGCTCGGCAAATCATATGGACAGAGCGTTGCGTTAATGGTTTTTCAAACACTGGCTGGCCAGATGGAAGGAAAGAAAAGCATATGGGATCGTTATTGAGAGATTCTAACGATAGCATTGGTAAGTCAAATGCGGCACGATATTGATTAATTGCGTCCAAGCAGTGATTATTAACCGGAACACGGGCTGTTTTACGCCCCTTACCGGTAACGATAATCCACCAGCAATTCTCTCGATAGATGAAGTTATCCCATTTAGCATTAACAAACTCACTGACTCGCAATCCAAGATATCCCATAAATAATAAAATAAAGCGACTACGCGCAATCCAGGATGGTGAGTAACGTTCTGTCGCGTTATCGGAATAAAGAGCATTGTAGAGGAGTTGAAATTCGGAGAGTGTTAATATTCGCTCCATCATTTGTATCTTACGTTCTTCCAGGTCAAACGTTTCTACGACCTTTTGTTTGATGAGTGAGAAAGGATTCGCGGGAACATAGGCGGCATCGCGTAAATATTCGAACAATCCACTGAGAATGGTCATTGCCGTTTGAATGGAACGCAAGCCCAATGGTCCACTAAAAGGTCGCCATTGCTGCTGTTTGGCTATTTTTCCGCGATCTTTGTGAGGGGTGCACCAAAATTCTGCAGGCTGAGGATTCATTAAGAAAACACGGTATGCATGTATGTGATTTTTACGAACTTCCGCAAATGTACACTGATATTCGATATGGAGCCAATATAAAAATCTTAAGCCTTCTTTTTCATAGGCTCTATAGGTGTTGGGAGAATTTTGAAATTCAGAGAGCCATGATTTCAGAGCATCCCGATCGTGGTGCACATTCAAAAGATTACTTGTTGTAGGAGGAGATTGAATCAATCCATCCAAAGTCGCAGGCAGCACGATAGAGTATCCATTATGTAACATTTTTCAATCCTTACGAATCATGTCGGCTCGTTATAAACATGATATCGGCACTTCTTGGATAAATCTAGAATGATGGGGTGTATAGAGGGCTTGCAATACTAAAGTATATCCTGAATATGTGGATGTGAATATTCACATTTCTTTCTGATACACAGCTAATCTTAAAGAAGTATTGACTGAAACGTCTAGCTGGAGGGTCTTATGCAAGCACATCTCGATCGTTTATTTTGTAAACTTATGGTATTAAAGCACCATGTACAAGTAGCACATTGGCAAGTTATTGGGCCGCATTTTTTAGATTGGCATAATATGTATGCAGAGCAATATGAAACTCTTGATGAGTTGCTTGATGAGTATGCGGAATTATTGATTATGCATGATATTCCATTCCATACGTACTTAAAACATATTGTTGCCTGTCAAGGCGATTGTCATCAAGAGCACCATACGCGCTGCCCAATTCAAACGATGAAGCACTTAGAGTGTCTAGTTCGAGATATCATTTGTTGTATTTCCGATTTATTAGAACATCCTCTACCGCTTGCACTTGTTGATTATTTATCGAGTCATATGAAGGTCTTTGATAAGATGCAGTGGTATTACCGATCGATTTTGACAAAGAATCCGCATTCATGTGGTTGTGAAAAATGCTGTTGCAAAGAAAAAGAGAATGATTGCGGGAAAAAGCATGAACAACATTCATCATGCTGTCATAAAAAAGACGATTGCTCGCCCTGCTCATAATTATCATTCAGTATTTTTAAACTATGGTCAGAGCAAGATCTGTATTTTATAAACTTGCAATCGAACTCCCTATGACAGGAATATTGCATGGCCATAGTTTTCTTTATTTTAATCAGTCCCAGCAGTCTCAAGGCTAAAAGATATGCTTCGCCGTATAGGTTGTGATGAGAGTTTTTCAAGAAATCGATCGACGCACTGGATAAATGCTTTATGAGCAGGTCCTTGTGCTTCTAAATCTGAAACTGCTTTGCCTTGAGCGGTGGCTTCGAAAATATTTAAATCAAAAGGAATGTTTGCAAGAATATCGGTTTCATTATTGGAGTTTTCTGTATAGCGCTCCATATTAAAAACTTTACCGAGCACTGGAATATTCATTTTTTCAAAGAAATTTTCAGCTCTAACCAAATCGGCAAAAGTTAATGGATGATTGACTCCAACGAGTAGTGCTGCTGTTACAGGAATTTTTTGAGCGAGAGTTAATAGCAAATCGCCAGTTCCTGGAGGTAAATCAACAATTAAAAAATCGAGCTCTCCCCATTGTACGTTTTGAAAGAGCTGCATTAACGCACCAGCAGCCATTGGGCCACGCCAACACACAGCTGATTTTGGATCGACTAAATGACCCAAGGATATTGTGGGACATCCACGATATATATGTGGGTTTAAGAGATTTTTTTCGGAATCTACAGCTGCTTTTTCATGAATTTGAGTGAGGGTTGGTAAAGATGGGCCATAAATATCGGCATCTAATATCCCAACGTTATAACCTCGGTCTTTTAACTCTAATGCGATATGAAAAGCAACAGTGGACTTTCCAACACCACCCTTTCCCGATCCGACACAGATAATATTTTTGATACCTGGTAAATAAGGGATATTAGAATGCACATGATATGATTTCATGGGTAAGCTCCAATTAAGCCCATTTCTTTACCAATCAGACAGATATCAAGAAAGGCAATGGGCAAAGCGTAATCGCTGAGATGTTTCGCTAAGAAAAGTTTTGATTTTAGGATAAAAAGAGCGTAATTCCTTTTCTCCACATACGGACTGTTGTGTTTGAGCCCATGTTACAAAAACATTTTCGGTGTTAATGCACGAGTTTCTAGCTCCGGTGGATTCGAGTTTTAAAAGCTTTACTAGAAGATCGAAATAAATCTGATATTGTCCTGCGGTCATACAGTGCTCATACTGACTATCTACCCCCATTATAACTACGGTTTTTATAATATCTCAACATATTTTTAAGACTTTGCTTGAAAAACAAAATGTTCCCATTTTTCACCGAAATTATAATTTATCAGATGACCCGTTAATACAAGGTTTCCATGACGAAACTGTTCAAAATATGTTGGGACAAACTGCAAGTTTGGATCGAGTATAAAAGCGCTTGATTTATGGCCATAATCGGACTGGAAGCGATAGCCTTTTTCATCAACTGTTAGCTCATAAGTCCGAACGTGTATTCCATCAGGCTCTACAAACGTGACTGTACGCGGACCAGACGTTGGGTTTTTACAGACATCACGAATCAAAATCAGTTGTGTAATCAGCTTGTCATGGGCTGTCGGTGTAATTGGGATTTTATAGTAGACTTCACCATCATTAATTCTTGCAGAATCAGTTTCGAACTCAATCAGATAAGACTTTCCATCCATACCAGATCGTTCCATTTTATATTTTTGGGATTTAAAAGTATGGGAATCGATCACAAAATCACTTTGCTCTTTCTGTTCGAACGGGTAAAAAAAGATTAAAGATCGTAAATCCTGTATATACTGATAAGTTCCATCTGATAGTTGATGTAAAGTTGAAGTCATTTCGCCGCAGCGCCAACCTTTCCACTCAACCTCATATGTTGCTTGAAATATGATACTTTCTTTTGAATTTTCAGATGCTTGAATGGTGGGGACAGTAGAATAACAGCACAGCGCGCTCAAGGTATATAGCCAAGGTCTCACAACACACCTAAAAATTTTCCCTTTATTTGAGGATTATAGATGGTTTTTGATATGATGATTGGAAGATTACCCTACTATCATCGAGTGCCAGATAAAAATGATAAAAAAAATATATCGTACTCTCTTAGCTACTACCATTTTCATTTTTCTATCATATACTACTGCAGTCGAACGGGTAATTGCATATCCTGATGCGACGATTTCAATATCTGGCGATATGAATGAGGCATATAATGACATTTTTCAGAAACTTGAAGAAAAATGGATTTTCTCAGATCCAGTTACCGCCCGCGAATGCCTTCCGGGCGCTATCCGCGTATTAAATCCTTTACGTCATAATGAATTAAGTCTTTCAGTTTATGATTTTTTCAGAAATCTATGGGCAAATCATATTGATATATGCACTCCACCTTATCTTAAGCCCGTGATAGTCGTGGTTGGCAGCGATGAAGATTTTTTAGAAACACAAAATACTCTTATCCAGTCTTTAAGATTACCACCATCATTTGAATTGAATATTCTTCAGCATGATGTATCTACAACATCAATGAGTGCAGATTTGAGTGAAAGAATTATTACGGATACAAGATCGGATTATCTTATCAGTATTCAGCACCATGAAGATGAAGACAATGATCGTTCTTTTTGGTCTATCGTGATTTATGATATGGTCGATCGGGTGAGCTTAGAACTCCAGGAATCAGAGCTAGAAACAGTTATAGAAAAAATTAAACAATATATTATTAGCGTA
>VGTX01000034.1 GCA_016874315.1 Gammaproteobacteria bacterium
ATGAATGCTTCCATGATTAATAAGACCGATAATATCACCAGCAACAGCTTCCGCGACATGTACTCGGTCTTGTCCTAAAAATTGCATGGCTTGTGTATGATTGAGAAATTTTTCACCTTCAATATGATAAAGTTTTTGTCCTTTTGTATAAGATCCAGAACAAATACGACAAAATGCCACACGGTCACGATGGTTTAAATCCATATTCGCCTGAATCTTAAAAACAAATGCGCGAAAAACTGAATCATTCGGATCGATAGCTTTGCTTGTTTGTGTAAGTCTTGGTCTTGGGTCTGGAGCATATTCCGCAAATCCATCTAAGAGCTCGGATATCCCGAAGTTGTTTAATGCCGAACCAAAATAAACAGGCGTCATTTTTCCAGCTAAGTATGCTTCTTTATTAAAGACACAGGATTGCGCAAGCTCAATAGAATCTAGCAATTCTTGATAATCATATTCTGACATTTGTTCTTTTAACGCCGTTAAAGGAACTTCTGTTGGTTCTTGGATAAGAAAGTTTTTTCCAGCTTCATAGAGAAAACACGTTTTTTTCAAAAAATGATACACCCCTAAAAAATCTCGACCCATTCCAATTGGCCATGTAATTGGTGCTGTTTTAATTCCAAGAGCTGACTCAATTTCATCAAGTAAGCTTAATGGGTCGCGTGCCCCTCGATCGAGTTTATTGATAAATGTAATAATAGGGATGTCACGCATCCGACATATATCCATTAATTTACGTGTTCGCTCTTCAACCCCTTTTACAGCATCAATGACCATTAGCGCCGAATCTACCGCAGTTAATGTTCGATATGTGTCTTCTGAAAAGTCTTCATGTCCAGGTGTGTCTAATAGGTTAAATAAACAGCTTTTATGCTCGAACTGCATAACCGAGGTGCTAATCGAAATTCCACGCTGACGCTCGATTTCCATCCAATCGGAACGTGCTGATTGCGTTGTTTTACGGCTTTTGACACTGCCTGCTTCATGAATAGCGCCGCAAAATAAGAGAAATTTTTCTGTAAGTGTTGTTTTTCCAGCATCAGGGTGGGAAATAATTGCAAATGTTCTTCGATGAAGCATATGTGTCTCAAATTCAAGTCATGATTTTTATCAAAGTATTATATCGCAAAATCATTAATAATCATCATGTTCAATCCTAAGATGACGTTATTTAAGAGGAATTATCGATACACTGAGGAGATCACGCAGTATGTGATCGCCAAAAGAATCAACCCAATGCCTGCAAATCCAATCAAGAGACGTCGCATAATGCGTTTAAGAGGACCTAATCCACTCGAATCATATTTTCTCATGTTATGTAGTCAAGACTGCGTAAGGTTACAATTATTCAAGATATAAAATCTCTATTCGTCGATTTAAGCCTTGAGCTTGGGGGTTATTTGATAGAGCAATAGGCTCTTCATTGCCTTTATTTGTTGTCTTGATTTGCTTGGGTAAAACACCTTGCTCAATCATGTAATCTTGGACATTATCCGCACGGGCTTGTGCTATTTTTTTATTATCAGATGCTGAGCCGTACAAATCGCCATGGCCAACTATCAATATTTTTTGCGTAGGATGTAACTTTAAATATTCAATTAAACTTTGCATAAGCTTTTTTTGCATGGAGTCTAATATAACTTCCCCTGGGGCGTAGTAATATAATGATGTCAACTTTTCAACATCTTGCTTTGTCAGTGTATTTCCAATAGAGCGAACATGCGCATGATCGGAGAGATTATTTCGATCATCAACAGAAGATGCAGCGCAGTTTGTCATGAGTAAACTGCCTGCAAAAAAAAGAAGAAGGTTATAACTCATATATACGGTTTATTTGAAACTATAACCTCATTTTAGCTCATTGCTTACGGTTTGCTCTTTTTATTATTGGGACTTGATTTTGGTTGAGTGGCGCCAACTCTGCCTGGATGTGTACTGAAAGTTAGGATATTGTTTTGCGCTGGAGACTTTTGTTGGTATTGTGCACTTGCTTCACAATTGATACCCGCTTTTTTGACCGATTGCATAACCCATCCCATAATATGATCTCTAAACAGTTCAGCCCATTTCGTGTTCATGCTATTAACAGTTGTTATCGAGTCATTTGACATTCCGAATATCTTGCTGTGGAGATAAATCATTCTGGCTTCATGGATTATTGAATGAATAAGATGTGAAGCGGGCATTTTGGGACCAAGCAACCATAGAATTCCATTTTTTTGCACTTCGTTATATCCATCTAAGATTGTTGCAGATCCATGAGCAAAAGATGCAATCAACTGCTTCTCATTAAGACGTTCATTTGGATTGAGTGAATATAGTGTTTCAAGTAAATGCTGTATGCGTGGAGATGTTTCGCGTAATGGCTCAGATTGTTTTAGATAACGAAGATCTATTTCTCGCGAGGCAAAGCGATTGAGGTACGCGAAAATTTCCGTATGGCTGTTTTGTGTTTCAGTGGATACTTTAGTAACAAGGAGTTTGGCGATAGCAATTGCCGCATTTTGTATAAAAAGATCACAAGGCTTTGTGGCTGAATTCATAATGTTTTTTTCTAAAAAGTTTAGATCGAAACCTAGGCGTGCAGGGGCGGCTGTAAGAGATAATTGCTCTTTTTTTAAAGCCAATTCAAAGCGTTTGAATAGTATTTCGTGATATTTGATAAGGGATTCATCTGATCGGTAAAAAAGTAACTCAATGAGCGTTAACAGTAAATCCTCTAATACCTGAAAAGGTTTTTCAGAGTATTGGTAAAGTGTTTCAATCATTGGTTGGACATCGGGTATAAAGTAGGCAGTTAATGTGGCTCCTTTATCTAATATCAAGCGTTCGAATTGCTCTTTTGAGATTGATGCTGATGCTAGGAACTTTGATATTACTCCGGCAGTGCTATCGACAGAGAGGAGTAATTTTAAATCATCGAGCACAGAAGATGTTTCGCGAATATAAATATCTTTTAAAAGAACATTATTTTTTTGAATTCCTTGAGTCAAAAAGTAGTAAATCTGGTCAGCTTCTTCTGGTATGCTAAATTTCTCAGACAGTAATTGACGATTGCTCGTAACTCCGTCTTTCGATTTATTCCATAATCCTACAGTGTCATAACAACGTTCTAATATGATTGTAACACAGCTGTACTCCTCATTTTCTATAAAATCTGGAATGCATTTTTCAAATAAGCTAAACAATCCCGAACTTACGATTGGATTCTTGCTATATGCAGGAGAAACGGATGCCCAGTACAACATGTTCACGAATAGTGGGGATAATGAATGATTGTTAATTTTCTTAGTAAAGATAGGGTATAAGACTTGTTCATAAAATTGATCTATTACTACTTGGTTACTATCAAGTATGATATTAAACATTGAATCATGCTCGCTGTTTTCAATGGCGTAATTTATTATGGCATGAAGATATTCCAGGGCTTTTGGATTCGTTTTTCCCATATCTTCTTGATGAAAAGCAGCTGTTAAGATCATTGATCCAAGTTTTCCAACAGAGTGTTTGTTAATAGCTATTGGCAGATCTTGCAGAGGATAATTTTCCGAAAAATTATTAAATAAAAATATTGCACACAATTGCACGATATCGGAATTGGAATAAAGTATTTCTTGTCTAATTGCATCAAAACTACTAGCACCCATTAATGAAATATAAGGTGTTTGCGCATAATCTAAGAGAATTTTGACTAATTCAGTCGATTTTTTCATTACAGCATCGAATAATACACTCATGCCGTTTTTATGATGGGTTTTGTATAGAAAGTTTTTTTGAAATTCGATAGGTTGTTGTTTGAGTTTTGCTAATATCGCTAACACAATCGGGATGTTCTGCGCATTAATTGCCCTTGATAACGCAGTTTCATTATTGCTGTTACAAAAATATAAGCGCCGCTCTTCATTAATTAATTTTAAAGCAAGATCTTGATGATTATGAGTGATAGCAAGCATTAACACTGATTTTTCTGTGGAAAATTCTTGCAGCATATTGTATGAGTGTAATAGATTTATGGTCGTGCTGTTACTATCCATTAGCGCATATTCGATAATATGTATATTTTGAATCGATTGATTATCAATCTTTCCACCTGCATGTAATAGCATTTCTAATAGTTCATTAGATAAATCTATTGGGAGATTCTTATTTTCCCAGTTAACGATAGCATAAGAGGTTGGATTCACTTGCACACGGTTTGTAGGCAAATTCATATTTAATATCTGATTAACATCTGGATGAGAAAGGATACTCTGAATAATTTTTTTATATTCGGTATATAAATGAGCGTGCGTTTTAGCATGCATCACCGCTTGAAGTAATATTGAACTTCCGCCACCAGATGGAGTGATATTAATATCTGCTCCATAATTGATTAAAATATTAAATGCTTCGCTGTCACCAGCCATTATGGCATAAAGAAGAGAGGAGCCACTCACCTCACTTCCTAGTGTTTTTATTTGATCGTTCAGGGCGGTTTTTAGCATGCCATACTCTTGATAGAGTTCACATAGTTCTTTCAAAAGATCGTGTTTTCCATGAAATGCAAAAGTCATCAGTGGTAGAGATGCATTGCTAGTTATAAGCAAACTTGGCTCTATTCTTAATAGCGCAAGTACGAATGCATGGTGTTGGTTATGCAGAGCAATATCTAATGCAGTTTGCTGGGTTTCTCCATCGGTAACTGTGATGTATTCCTGTCTAGCATTGTCATTCATGAGGCTAATTTTTTTCAGCATTGGTTCAAATAGCGTATCAATTGAATATTTCACAATTAAAATCAAAAGAGTTTGTTCGCACCCATCATAAAGACAAACTAAAGGGTTGTTAAGGTATTTTTCAATACTACTAAAACGAGCGATATGATTTTTTAGAATTTGCTCAGGAGCACTGATTGGGTGATTTTCAATATACCCAATTGTATTGACCATATTTTGAATTGTGGCAAATGAAGATCGCGATTCATCTAGTAAAAGCTCGATAATAGAGGTATTTTCTGATGTAAGAGCGCTTAATAACAGAGACCATTGAGGTAGTGTAACGAATGTGTCGATTGCAAATAAAGAGAGGCATTTTTCAGCCATAGGATGGTGATGCTCAATCAGGTAGCATAAAGCGTTTTTATTATTATCTGCTGACGAGTTATAGATTTTTTCCCATACAGTTGGTGTGGTTGCAGATTTTTTATTAAGCAAATCTAAAACAAATCCATTGTTGTATTTTGCTGCAGCAATAATTACTTCCTGTATATCCCATTCGATTGCATGATCGTCAAAATAAGCAATCAAAAGAGTAAGCATTTGTTCCATATTAAATTCGATTGCACGTGCTAAGAAATGCTTTGTAAGGAGAGTTTCAACAAATTCTGTTGTATAAGCAGCAGATTCTAATAAGATTGCTACAAAGGGTAAAGCATGGTCACTCTGAATAGTGGTAATCATTGATTGCATCAAATCATTAGGTTGTGCTGCATGTTCCATACTTGCTTTAAGTAATTTTCTGATAAATGAATTGAGAATCATTGATCTGAATTCTTCTTTTTGTTCTATGGCTTCAATAAGCTCTAGAATTGCCGTAGGTTTCTCTTCGATGAGTTTTTGAATGGATTGTTCAATTTGCTGTTCTGTGCATACTTGGATTACTTCAAGAAGTGACTCGATCTTATGAGAATATAAGGCGCTTATAACAATGTGTTTGATTGCAATATCATTGATATTGGATATATTTGTGGCGGAGTTCGTAAAAATTTGACGAATGAGGTAACTGGATGCTGCATCTGAAATGGGTGCAATGATCAGATCGATGATTAATAAATTAACCTCGGTATTGATAATTTCATACGACTCAGTAAAACACTCATTCTTCATTAGATACGATACAAGAGCTATTATTTTCTCTTTTGACATGTTTTCTGCAAATAAACAGTTTCTTAATAAATATGCAGGAGGTTTCAGATTAAATTTGTTTCCAACTATAAACAAAGTTTCTATCACGTTCATGTTTGCATCAGCACAATATGCACTGACAATCACATCATGAAAAAGAGAGGCCAGTTCACTACACTCTTCTGCTTCTAAATGTTCGAAAGGAGTTGGTAATTGGCTTAGTAGAGCTCCCAAAATCCATTCACATAATTCCCAGTTCGATATTTTTAGAGTTGCAAGAAGCCCCTGGCAATAAATCTTGAAGGTTTCAGGAGTTATGGAGGTGTTTGGTGTAATGATTAATTCATAAAGGCGTTGCATGAAATCGGTGTCTTGATAAATATGACCATGTATTGCTGGATACTTAGCAAAATTTTGCTTAAAAATTACGAGATTGTTTTCGGCGTGTGTTTGGTTCGTATTTTTTTTATCTTCGATAATGTTGAGTAAGAGTGAGAGGTATTTCGTATTATCATTTTTTTGCCCGCCCAGTGCGATGAATTGAGCAATATGATTTTCTTCGAAGCAATAATGCTTACTCCATAATGAAACAACGCTCTGAACTACAGTGATATCCCAATCAGAATCTGGTTGACCAAGTGTTTTTAATAAGAGAGATAATTCATCGGCGTGCAAAATGAGCGGTTGTTGAGTTTTTATTGAATGATCTATTAAAAATTTAGTAATCTCTGAGGTGGGCTGTTGTAATGCATGTGTTAATAAGGAAACACCAAATTCATCAGGAGCATGGATATTGGTACTAATAAACGGAGTAATCTTTCTTAATGCGTGAATATTATTGGCTTTTGCCGCAACTAGTAAAAGACTCTCATTGGATTTATTGCGAATATTGAAAGGATTGTTACGAGCTAAATCGGGATGGTTCGGGATGTAACTTGCACATATAGCATCTACATAAGAATCAGCATGTGCAGCAATTGCAAGATGTAAGCTAGAATTACCTTCTGGGTGATATGTTGCAAATGCATTTGGCTTGTATTTCGCCAATCGATTAATGAGATTCATATTTTTTGCGTATAGTGCCGCATCTATTACCGTTAGTTCATATTTCTCTGACTGGGTTGTAAAAAGCATTTTTTTATTAAAAAGACTAGTTAAGTCTAATGGTGTCACTTTTGATTCAAAGAAGTCTAAAATCCCATTAACAACATATTCGCGTGGTTTTGAGCGATATATCAGTTTAATAAGAATGTTTATCCACAAAATATCGGAGTTGATCTGCGATATGAAGGTTGTTAATAGAGGGAGGTATGGCCCTAGTTTTTTATGAGGTTTTTCCAAGATTTTTAATATTATGTTAATAAGATCTTGATGGTTTTTCAGTGTTGCAATTCTATAAGGCTTCATATCAATATTTGATATAAAGCACTCAAAAATATGATATCGGTCGTTGTCAATAGCTTGGCTCAAGTGCTCGAGCTCTAATACAAATCCTGCAGATACTAGAATTTGTAATGCTGCATGTCCTTCAGGAGATTCCACCAAATAAGTGAAGATTGATTTTTTTTCGATAGGATTTATTGAGTTGTAAAGAGCCTCTCTTTGTGCCTCTCTGAGGTTTTTTCCAAAGAGTTTTATTGTGGATAGGTCAGCACTTAAAATAGCAGCGCTAAGAGGATTGTGACCTGTCTTTAGATCGATGCAATGAGATAGATTTTTATTTTGAGCGCCATGGGCAATCAGTAGTGTGATAATTTCTTTTCGATCGGGATATTCTGTTCTATCTAAAATCGTGGAAATCAGTAGGGGTGTTTGCGCATCGATTTTTATAAGATGAGTATTGGGAAGGATTGTATACAGTGCCTCAATAATCTTAATATTTTTGTAGATATTTGGATTTTTTTGAGCAATTTTACCCATCATCGTTTCAATAGATATATCTAACTCACTGCCGAATAGCATTGATACGTTCTTAATAACACTTAAGTCGTGATTGCTTAACGCAGTTGCAAAAAAATCAAATATTATATCAGTAAATGCTGCGATCGAAGTGACTTGTCGAATAATATTCAGTTTCAGAGATAATCCTATTGGGATAGTGAGTGGGGTATATGCATCACGCAAATCCTCTGAGAATGCTGCTGAATCTAACATCAAAAATTTTTGATTGGTCAGTGCTAATATTTCAGAAATAGATTTCAGTCCATAGGCAGTTTCGAGGTCGTCATTAAGATATATTTTTGTAAAAATTTCTTGTATTTCAGGGCACTCTTGAGTGAGCTCGAGAAGAAGTGTGTTGAATTTTAATTTTTTCTTATTCAGTAAGTCTAAAAGAAATCCCTTTAATACGAAAAACCCTGAGGAGAGGGTAAGTTTTTTTATTAAATATGTGATAATTTTTTCATTTGGGTGATTAATCAGATCGGGATGAGGCATAAGAAGAAAATTCTTACTGCAGCATATTGTTCCAATAGAGCTCAGATCTAGTATTTTTTTAACAGGAGACAATGCCTGAATCATACTTTTCTCATCTGTTGCAGAATAGACTAGTTCGATTAAAGATAAAGCCCCTTCGCTTTTAGGATGAAATAATAAATCTGCTATATCTTGATCGGATAACGATCCTAGTGCTCGAATATTGGATTTAAGATTACTGAGATGACGTTCAATTTTTCTGTACTTTTCAGCAAGCATTGCTTTGATTCGTTGTTCATCTTGGGTGTTAGCGATTGGTTTCTTCTTTTTCTTATTGGCTGAAGAGGTCTCTGAAGACTCTTTTTGAGGCGAATCGTTTTCGGTGCTCTGAGAATCAGATTTTCCAATATGAGAGCTGGAATCTGCGGCAACCTTAAGATTGGAATGATGAGGAGGCTTTGCCGTTAATACAGATGCAAAGGCCTCT